>DIDQ01000026.1 GCA_002418215.1 Anaerolineales bacterium UBA5796 | reverse complement strand
CGGAGAAAAAAAGAAAAAACTCTGTGACTCCGTGACTCCGTGGCAAAAATCGGACTTTTGCAAGAGGTCAAATTAAGGAGAACAAAATGATCTTGCTGGTCGAGGACAACCCCGACGATGAAGCCCTGACCCTGCGGGCGCTCAAGAAGAACAATATCGCCAACAACATCATCGTCGTGCGCGACGGCGTCGAGGCGCTGGAATTTCTCTTTTGCGCGGGCGCTTATGCGGATCGCGACCCGTGCGAACAGCCGCAGGTGGTCCTGCTGGATTTGAAACTTCCCAAGGTGGATGGGCTGGAAGTGCTCCGCCGCATCCGCGCAGACGAGGGCACGCGTTTACTCCCAGTCGTGATCCTCACCTCGTCCAAGGAGGAACAAGACCTGATCAAAGGCTACAGCCTGGGAGCCAACTCTTACGTCCGCAAGCCGGTGGATTTCAACCGGTTCATCGAGGCTGTCCGCCAGCTTGGGATGTACTGGCTGGTGCTCAACGAGCCGCCGCCGAGGTGAAACAACCTGATGAGTAAACCCCTGAAACTCCTGCTGGTCGAAGATTCGGAAAACGACGCTGAGTTGATCGTGCGCGCTGTCCGGCGCGGGGGCTACGACGTGGGCGTGCTGCGGGTGGAGACGAAAGAGGACATGCTGGCCGCCCTCCGCTCCCGCGACCTGGACCTGGTCA
The DNA here is from genome assembly GCA_002418215.1 of Anaerolineales bacterium UBA5796. Lineage (GTDB taxonomy): Bacteria > Chloroflexota > Anaerolineae > Anaerolineales > Villigracilaceae > UBA5796. Next base: position 28,830 of record DIDQ01000026.1, on the reverse strand, counting down.
TCTGCGATTATTCGCTGCCGCAATTCAGCGCGCCGCAAGCCCTGGAATTGCTGCGCGCCAGCAATACCGACCTGCCCTTCATCATCGTATCCGGCACGATCGGCGAGGAGACTGCGGTTGCGGCCCTCAAGGCCGGCGCCCACGATTTCATCATCAAGAACAACCTGTCCCGGCTGGTCCCGGCCATCGAGCGCGAACTGGACGACGTGCAGGCGCGGCGTGAGCGCCGCCAGGCCCTGGCCGCCCTGCGCGAAGCCGAGTTGAAATACCGCACCCTGGTCGAACACATCCCGGCCATCGTCTACATCGCCGAGCCGGCTGCCGCCGGGAAGACCCTGTACGTCAGCCCGCAGGTTGAAGTGATGGGCTATGCCCCGGAGGAATGGCTTGCGGATAATTTCTGGATCGAGCTATTGCATCCCGACGACCGCGACCGGATCATCGAGACCTACCGCCGCAGCCGGGAACCCGGCAGCGCCTTCAACGCGGACTATCGCCTCATTGCCAAAGACGGGCATGTCCTGTGGATCCATGACGAAGGCATTTTCATCCGCAACGAGGCGGGGGAACCGCTTTACATCCAGGGGGTGATGATTGACATCACCGAACGCAAAATGGCCGAGGAAGCCCTGGTCCTGAGCGAAAAACGCTTCCGCAACCTGTTCGAGAACTCGCCCGTCTCGGTCTGGGAGGAGGACTTTTCCGCCGCCAAAGCCTACCTGGACCAGTTGGACGGGACCGGCGACCCGGAGACCTTCCTCGCCGAGAACCCGCAGGTGGTGGAGGCCTGCGCCGGGTTGGTCGAGATCATTGACGTCAACCAGGCCGGGCTGGACCTGCACGAAGCCGGCGACAAATCTGAACTGCTGGCCAACCTCGGCAACCTGTTCACGCCCGAAATGTTCCAGGTCTTCAGGCAGGAACTGGCGGCCCTGCAGACCGGACGGCAATTCCTGCGGGCCGAAAGCGTCATGCGGACGCTGAAAGGCAAACGGCGGGACGTCATCGTCAGTTGGGTCCCCGTGCCCGGCTACGAAAAGGACTACTCCCGGGTCCTGGTCTCGTCGGTGGACATCACCGAGGGCAAGCAGCGCGAACGCGAACTGGAAGCCATCGTCGAAGCGAACAAGGCCCTGCGCCTGCCCCAAACCCTGGACGAGACCCTGGAACGGGTGCTGGACGAGGCCCTCGACCTGCTCCAGGCCGATACGGGCAGCATCTGGCTCTACGACCCGGCCACGGAGCGGGTGCGGCTGATCCTGCAAAGGGGCTGGGGGGAGACCAGGGACCTCGAATTCGGACGCGGCCAGAGCATCCCGGGGCTGGTGGTCGAGAGCGGGGAGGCGGTCATCTCGACCGAGTTCCATTCCGATCTCCGGGTGGACGAATCGCGGCGATCCGTCATCCCCGAAGGCATGGGCGGCGCGTGCGTGCCGCTGCGGGGCACCGACCGGGTGGTGGGCGTCCTGTTCGTCAATACCCGCGCCCCCCGCGAACTGACCGCGGACGAGATCCGCCTCGTCAACGCCATCGCCGAGATCGGCGGCAACGCCATCCAGCGCATGGAACTGCTCGAACAGACCCGGCGGCAGCTGGAACACCTGGCCGCCCTGCGGGAGATAGACCTGGCCATCAGCAGCAGCATTGACCTGCGGGTGACGTTGAACTCTGTGCTGGAGCAGGTCATCAGGGGCCTCGAAGTGGATGCCGCCGACGTGCTGCTGTTCAACCGGGCCTTTGGGCGGCTGGAGTACGTGGCCGGGAGGGGGTTCCACACCCAGGCCATCAAATCCTCCGACCTGAGCCTGGGCGGCAGCGCGGCCGGCACGGCGGCCCTCAACCGGGACATCGTCCACATCACCGACCTGAAGCAGGCGGGCAATAAATTTACCCGCTCCGGCCTGCTGGCCGACGAGAATTTCATCTCCTATTTCGGGGTGCCGTTGGTCGCCAAGGGCGAGGTCAAAGGGGTGCTCGAAATCTTCCACCGCTCGGCCCTCCAGCCCAACCTCGAATGGTTCGAATTTCTCGATTCGCTCGGCTGGCAGACGGCGGTGGCGGTGGACAACGCCCTGCTCTTCGAAGGCCTGCAACGCTCCAACTCAGACCTGCGGCTGGCTTACGACACCACCATCGAGGGCTGGTCGCGGGCTTTGGACCTGCGGGACAAGGAGACGGAAGGCCATACGCTGCGGGTGACGGAGATGACCCTCCGGCTCGCCCGCGCCATCGGGATGCGCGACGAGGTCCTCGTCCACATCCGCCGCGGGGCGCTGCTGCACGACATCGGCAAGATGGGCGTCCCGGATAACATCCTGCTCAAACCCGACAAGCTGACCGAGGAAGAGTGGGTCATCATGCGCAAGCACCCCGAGTTCGCCTACGAGATGCTCAAACCGATCGCCTACCTGCGCGAGGCGCTGGACATCCCCTATTGCCACCACGAAAAATGGGACGGGAGCGGCTACCCGCGCGGCCTGAAAGGCGAGCAGATCCCGCTGGCGGCGCGGCTCTTCGCCGTGGTGGACGTGTGGGATGCCCTGACCAGCGACCGTCCCTACCGCCCGGCCTGGCCGGTGGAAAGGGCGCTGGCTTACATCCACGAGCAGCGCGGGAAGCACTTCGACCCGCAGGTTATCGAAGTGTTCGACAGGACCTTCGATTTCGGCCCGCTCGAAACCCATCTGGAAAGCCGGGCGGACTGACGGGTTTATGACACGGAGCGGTTCACAGCGGGAACACGGGCGATCCATATAGGGAAATGAAGAGGACGTTGGGATGAACTTGTTACCGTAAGGCGGGATGGCATCCCGCGCCACGATACTTATCGGCGCATTGCCGCCAAACGCAAGGAGTCCAACATCAGGAGATGTTGGACTCCATAAATAACGGGACTCCGTTGCTTACGGCGTCAGGCGCAGGTGGCCTTCAGCGTTGGCGGTGATGGCCTGCTGGTCCCAGAGCATCGGGTAGTATTCGACATTGGCCCAGAGCGGGGCCATGTCGGCGTAATGCGGGTGGAAGGCGTGGCCCGACTGCCCGGTGGTGTGGACCGTGACCGAGTTACGCAGGTCGCCCAGGTCCACGACCATGCGCATGGAGGGCAGCCAGTTGACGAAGAAGCCTTCGCCCACGTCCCAGCCGGTGGCGTTGACGATGGCATCCCCGCCGCCGGTGGGGAAGGGGCCGCGGTTGAAGAGGGCCTCGATCGGGCCAATGCCCGATTCGCCCAGCGTCCCGTTGCGGAAGGTGGCGCTGTGCAGCTCGCCCCAGACGGGCCATTTGGCCGTATCCTTGCCGTATTCCTTTTGCATCTGGGTTACAGTCTCGTCGAAGGCCCGGATGAACATATCGTCGCGGGTCTCGACCACCTCGTCGGATTTCTTGTCGTCCCACCAGGGGCTGTTTGGCTGGTCGAGCAGGTGGCGGGTCACTTCGTACCAGCGCGCCCCGCCGCCGGGAGCGCGGTCTTCGGGCAGGTCGTCGGCGAAGGCGTCGGTGACTAGGTTCGACCAGAAATACTCGAAGACGGCCGCGGCCTGCGAATCGGCCCGCTCCTGGTAATCCCAACCGGCCAGGAACGCGTCTCGAACGGCAGCCGGCTCAGGGTCCAGATCGAGCGAGAGCAGCACCGGGACCAGGGCCTCGGCGTTGAGGCTGCGCGAGTCGCCCTGCATCTGCTGGAAGTAAGGGATGTCAATCTTGCCGGGGGCGGTCTCGATCATCTCTACGATGCGGGCGGCCCGGAAGCCGTAATCCCAGTCGGTGGTGACGAGGTAGGGGTAGCCCCAGGGGTTGACCTGGTTGTTGGCGGTGACGATATAGCCGCTGGCCGGGTTGAGGGCGAAGGGCAGCTCCTCGAAGGGGACGAAGCCGGTCCAGTCGTACTCGTCCGTCCAGCCGGGGACGGGCAGGCGGCCGTCGCCGTTCTTGCGGATGGGGACGTCGCCGGGCATCTGGTAGCCGATGTTGCCCTCGGTGTCGGCGTAGATCAGGTTCTGGGCCGGGACGTGGAAGCCGGCTGCCGCTGCCCGGAAGTCCTCCCAGCCCTGGGCTTTGTTGAAGCCCCAGATGGCCTCGAAGGGCGTGGACGGGCTGAGGGCGGTCCAGGCCAGGGCGACGACGTATTGCTCCGGCAGTTCGATCCCGGCTTCTTCCCTGAAGGGCAGGTCGTCCGGGTTGTCGGGATCGGTGGTGTCTTTGAGCGGGCCGTAGGTCTCCGAGATGACCGGGCCGTGGCGGGTGCTGCGGACGGTGATCTCGACCGGGTCGCCGCCGCCGGTGTTGATGGTCTCGGTGCGGGTCTCGAAGTCCAGCCACTCGCCGTTGAACTCGTACTGGTCCGGGTTGGCGGGGTTGACCTTTTCGATGTACAGGTCCTGCACGTCGGGGCCGACGTTGGTGAAGCCCCAGGCGATCTTGTCGTTGTGGCCGATGATGACGCCCGGCACGCCCGCGAACGAGAACCCGGCCACCTCATAAGGGCAGGCTTCGCCCTTGGGCTGGCAGTGCAGGCCGACCTGGTACCAGATCGAAGGCATTTGGATGCCCAGGTGCGGATCGTTGGCGAGCAGGGGCATCCCCGTAGCGGTGCGGGACCCGGAAACGGCCCACGAGTTCGAGCCGATCCCCGTCCCGCGCGGGCCGAGCAGGGCGTCTATGAGGGCCAGGTTGTTGGCGATGGGTTGAAGGTTGAGGGTTGGTAATTGGTAAGTGGTAAGTGGGCGTTCGACCTGGCTGGCGTTCTCCCCGATCTCCGGGACGATGACCGGGTGGTCTTGCGGGTAGAGCGGGTAGAGTTCGGCGACTTGCTCAGGGGTGAACGTCTTGAGCAGGATGGCGCGCTCGATCTCGGCGTCCATGTTGCCGCCCAGGTCCCAGGCCATGGCCTTGCCCCAGGTCAGCGAGTGGACCGGGGTCCAGGGTTCGATGGTGTAGCCCCGGTTGAGCGCGCCGGTCAGGATGGCGTATTCCAGGCTGAGTTCGACCGGGTCCTTATCCTTGATGTAGGCGTTGACGCCTTCGGTGTAAGAATCGATGATGGCTTTGGGTTCGGGGCCGAGGGCGGCGTATTCCTGCTCGGCCACCTGACGCCAGCCCAGGGTGCGCAGGAAGGCGTCGGTATCGGCCTGGGCCGCGCCGAACATCTCGGAGACCCGGCCCGAGCCGATGTGCCGCCAGGTGTCCATCTGCCAGAAGCGGTCCTGGGCGTGGACGTAGCCCTGGGCGAAGAACAGGTCGTGCAGGGTGGAGGCGTAGATGTGGGGGATGCCCATCTCGTCCCGGTAGATGTCCACCGGGGCGTCGAGGCCGGGCAGGGTCAGTTCGGCTTCGGTCTGGGGGAAGGATTTGGGTCCGAGCGTGTTGGGCAGGTAGCTCTTGAAAGCATAGAAGCCGAGCGCCCCGGCCAGCAGCGCCACGACCAGCACCCCGCTGCCGAAACGGACGGCAAAACGACGAGCTTTGGATGTCATGTCTCTCTCCTTTGGGAATGGGTGATTGCTCAGGGTGTGTTTCAAGTGAGTTGAAATGGAACACACCCGGTTGATTATACCCATGACGGTCACGAATTGCGCTTTTTGATTCATCCGCTGATCCTTCGTCAATCTCAGGACAAGTCTTCGCGAATTCTCGCTAATTTTCGAACAGATTAGCGAAGATCAGCGTAAATTCGCGGACGGAAATCGGAATGTATTCCTGCAATGCTGTACTAAGGCTCTATCCGAAAATTCTTTAACGCAAAGCCACAAAGTCGCAAAGACGCAAAAGGGAGAATATTTTGTGACTTCGCGACTTGGTGACTTGGTGGTAAGGTTTTCAGACACTCTCTAAAAACTGCCTGGCGTCTTCGCGCCCTTGCGTTAAAAATTTAATTTCAGGATAGGTTCGAAGCCTGCGAAGCAGGTTTAGCCGCCACAGGCGGCTTCGAAAGAGCAGCCCGACGGTTTTATCGTCGGGCGGGGCGTGCGGTAAGGGTTTCCATGGAGCGCAAATGGATATTCAAATGGATATTGCTGCGTAACATCAGGAAATAAAAAGTACCCCCGCGCAGACTCGAACTGCGCTCTTCGGCTCCGGAGGCCGACGCTCTGTCCACTGAGCTACGGGGGCGTGCGGATGCGATTTTACCACGATTCAAAACGATTCAGCGATTCAGCGAATCAGCGAGCAAGAAAAGATGGCGGTAGAGGAAACGAACACAACCTCAAATTCCAAAAAGTCCTTCAGGCAATTCCAAGACATTCCAAAAAGATGACGAATGACACTTGTTAGTTCACTCCGATCTTTTTATACTGGCACTCAATCGGTGGGCGAACCTTGACCGACACTCAACAATCAAACGTTCAGGAGGTTAGAAAGAATGGCCGCAAAGCTACCCGTACTCAACCAACTCAGACCCAAAGTCATCAGCCAGGGAGTTGTAAACCTGGAGAAGCTCGCCGGGCGCGTATCGAAGAACACGACTTATAATGCCGAGGAAATTTATGGCATGTTCCGGCTTGCCGTCAAAGAGATCATCAACGCCCTTCAAAACGGCGAAACGGTCAAGATCGATGGACTGGTAAGCATCGCTCCGAACATGAAAGTAGGCGGCGAAGTGGACCTGACCCTGCGCGGCGACCGTGGCGCCATCGCCGGGTTGAACAATCCCATCCTGTGGACGGCCGACAAGGTTGCCAACCACGCCAACCTCAGCAAGAGCACCGAAGAACTGGTAGAACTCTGGAACACGGAACATCCAGAGGATCCGGTTATCTAAGCCGGTAAAACAAACTGCACCTGGGTCGCCCGCCTTGATGCATCCAACCCGCTCAGTCTCTGGCTGAGCGGGTTTTCCAACCTGGGAAGATGACATTTCCAGGTTAGGAGCGTTGCATTTCCAAGTTAGGAATACTCCGTTTCCAGCTTGGAAACCCGATATTCCCAAGTTAGAGACGGAATGCTGATAAGTTGGAAATCGAATGCTGTCAGGTTGGAAACTTGATGCACTGCCTGTGACATCTGCACGGATAGTAGGGTGCGGCGCAGGGAACAGGCGATGTGACACTACAGGCATAAAGAGGGGTCCGCAATGTTTGTTCTGGATGCTGGGGATGCTCACCACAAATTATCCTGCCCCGGTTAAATGCACTATAATTGGGCCAAGAGGTGAGTTATGAATATTCGTGAAATCCTGGCGGACATCCATGCTTTGGAAGAAGAATTATTACAATTCGAGCGGAAATACGGGATCCGTTCCGAAACCTTTTTTGCTGCTTACATCAGTGGTGAAGAGCCGGAAGATGATAGTTGGGTATTGGATTTTGGCGAATGGGCGAGTGTTTATAAAACCTGGTTGGCACGCCAAGCCGAATACCGCAATGAAATCCAACGCATCCAACGCCAATCTCCCAGTTTGGCAGGCCTGATCCAGGAAGCTGCATGAAGGATCTGTTTCGCACCCCCGAAGATTACGAGCTATACCTGTACACATTAGTAGACAGATACAATTCGGTCAAAACATCTACGATAACATTCGTTCGCGTTGGGTCAACATTAGCCAGAGTGGCCGGAGAGTTATCTTTCAAAAATGGGATTCGGTTAGTGGTCCGGGAGCGCATCTTGTATCATCGTTTGCCAATTGTGCTGGACTGGTATGGATACGAAGTATACCGAGGAGATGAAAAACTTTACTGGTATGACTCCCAGCCTCACCCGGATGACGAAACTTTACAAAGTACACATCCTCATCACAAGCATATTTCCCCCAACATTAAACACAATCGTATTCCGGCAGAGAATATGAGTTTTATTCAGCCAAATTTGCCTGCACTCATCCAGGAGATCGAGTCATTGTAGACAAACTTCGGAAGTCCCCCCAGACTTCCGAAGTTTTATTCCGGGCCTACGCCTGCGCCCGCGGGGCCAGCGAGGCCATTTCGGCCCGCAGCCTCTGGATGATGGCCTGGTTGCCGCCTTCGTCGCCGACTTTGACGAGTTGGTTCTTCTTGTGGGCCAGCTCGCCGCAGACCTGGTAGAAGCGGCTGGTGGATGAGAAATTCCCGCTGCCCAGGCCGCGCATCCGGGCAAAGGACTGGGAGAAGCTGTTGGTGGCGGTGCGGTATTGGGCCGGGGTCATCAGGCCGAGGGTCACTTCCTCCCGCAGGTGTTTCCGCAGCAATCCCTGTTCCTGGGCGATCATCCAAATGATGAAAAGGGCCATGAAGAACCAGCCGATCCAGTCAATGGTGGTGCCGACCGCGAGTCCGACCAACCCGCTCAGGAAGGAGGCCATGGTGTTGTGGAAGGCGTGGCCGAAGATGGCGATGGCGAACCCGGTCAGCGGGGCGAAGATCTTGACCGCCCAGTTGCGGTTGAGACGGGCCAGGGCCAGCCCGATGCCGGTGAAGGCGGTGTAGAACGGGTGCTGCCAGCCGACCAGGATGACCCGCACGAAGACCAGGAACCAGAAGCCTTCCCAGCCGCTTTCCTGCCAGCCGTAGGAGTAGATGTAGTAGGCGTTTTCGGTGGCGGCGAAGCCCATGGCGGCGATCCCGGCGTAGATGATCCCGTCCAGGACCGAGTCGAACTCGCGGCGGAAGATGAGGAAAACGATCAGCACCGCCAACCCTTTCAGGCTCTCCTCGACGATGGGGGCGATGATCGAGCCAGTGGACAGGTCGGTGATGGTCTCGGAGCCGGTGAAGACGTAGACTCCCAGTCCGAGCACGGTGTTGATGATGAACGCGCCGCCGGCGGCGACCACCACCCCCCAAAGGAAGACCGCCCCGAGCAGGATTTTGGGTTCCTTTTCGTAGCGGTCGAGCCAGTAGAGGATGCTGGCAAAGATGAACATGGGGACGAAACCGAAGAAGAGCGATCCGAGCAGGGCCATGATAAATCTCCTGTGAACGATGGAATGGATGATTTTATTGTACTGATAATGGGGGTGAAAGCAAGAGGTAGTCTGGTGGTCTGATAGTCTGATGGTCGGTTAGTCGGGTAGTCTGATGGTCGGTTATTGAGGTTCACCAAAATCACTTAAGGTCATCTGCGGAAACGTCCCGAAGATTCCCGTAGTGAGGGCGTTCTTATGGACGAAACCTTTGGGACGGTCTTAATCACTGATGTTACGCCCGCACGGGGACAAGCCCCCGCGCTATTCATCCGAAGTCTGCGAAGCAGGCTTAGCCGCCACAGGCGGCTTCGTAAGAGCAGCCCGACGGTTTTATCGTCGGGCGTGCGTGCGTGCGGTAAGGGTCTCCATGGAGCGCAATCGGAGTCTTCTCAACCGGGAACCCTTCTGAAAGACTTCCGAAATCTTTTATGCGCCTACTTGGGCGGCAGGGTGCGGGCGAAAAACAGACCCATTTGTACCCATTTCGACAAGGACGCATCATCTTTACAGCCTTCGGGGGCGACCATGACCCAGCCTTTCATCTCGCGCCCGGTCAGGTCGAATATGCGGGCGTGGGGACGGCTGAGGGCTTCGGCGTAAGCCTCCGGGCCGACGCGGACGATGAGGGACTCCTTGTGGACGCCGCAAGCCATGTTGCCGTTGAGCAGGAATCCCACCCCGCCGAACATTTTTTTCTCTTCGAGCGGTTCGGGCAGGAGATCGGAGATACGTGTGGCTAATTTTGTGTCGTAGGCCATGAACTTACCTTTCAGGAAGTGCGTACCCTGCGGGCATGATATCGCACCTTACCTTTTGGTAAAACCGCTTAAGGGGAATACCTTCCGGCTTCGGAAAAACCCATTTGGGGCGGTGCGACGCACCCTCAGCTTTTGAACACCAGCCGGGTCCGCTCGACCCGCGCGGCTTCGATGGGGATGCCGAGTTCGTCCAGCACTTCGTCGGGGCGGCCGGTGGCCCCTTCGCGGGCCGAGAGGCGCATGTCCAGGCGCAGGCTTCCGTCGGGGGTTTTGCCGAGGCGGAGGTCTTCGATCAACGGGCGCAGGTCATACGACTTGCCGCGCCGCTCCCGGGGCAGGGATTCGGCGTCCATAAGGGCGGACAAGCGGCGGGTCAGGGACGCTTCGCCGGTTTCGTCGAGCAGGGTCACTTCGTAGTTGGCTGTCGTCACCTGGGTCTGGAGGGCCGGGGCGCGGTCATCCACAGGTTCGACTTCGATAATTCTCAAGCCGGACGGGGCGTTGGCTTCGATGTGAGCTGGCAGGGTCTCGAGGTCAGGTTCAGAATTGATCCACAGGTCGGCCACTTCGGCCCGGCTGCTGAAACCGAGCGGCAGGGCCGAGGCAAGCTGGATCTTCGGCTGGGGGTGGAAGCCCTCGCTGTAGGCCAGCTTGAGCCGGGCGCGGCGGGCGGTGCGCTCCCAGATTTTTTGCAGGTCGAGGTGGCCGGTGTAGCGCAGGGCGTCTTGTTTGGAAAAAGTGATGCGAAGTCTCATGGTGAAGTGAGAAAGTGAAAAGTAAGAGGTAAAAAGGGGGAAGGGGTAAAGGAAGGTTAGGGGGCGTTGAGAACCTCTAACTTTTGGCTTTCCAACTCTTTACGGGGAGCCGCAGGCGACCGCACATCCGGGCACATCCAGACCTTGCCGGGGTTGGCGCGGCGCTCGTTCGAGAAGGTCGGCAGGATGCCGCAGGCGTAACAGTTCAGGCGGCAGTCCACCCGGATCTCGCCTTCGAGCGACATGCGGAAGTCCTGGAACAGGAAGTTCTTGCGCACGGCGGCGGTGATGTGTTCCCAGGGGAAGACCTCGTCGGTGCGGCGCTGGCGGTGGGTGTAGAAGGCCGGGTCGAGGCCGTGTTGGGCGAAGGCGTCCATCCAGGCGTCGTAGCGCATCTGCTCGCCCCAGGCGTCGAATTTGGCTCCGTTGCGCCAGGCGGTGTAGACCACTTCAGCGATGCGCCGGTCGCCGCGGCTGAGCCAGGCTTCGAGCAGGGTCTCCTGCGGCTCGGACCAACTCAGTTTGATGTTGCGGTCGCGCAGTTCGCGGCGCAGGAGTTCCTGCTTGGCCTCGATCTGTTCGACCGTGTCCACCGAGACCCACTGGAAGGGCGTTTGCGGCTTGGGCACGAAGGTGTTGGCCCCGATGTGCAACTTGGCCTTCATCCCGATCACCTTGCGCCCCTCGGCCAGCACCCGCTTGGCCAGGTCGGCGATGGCCTGCACGTCTTCGAGGGTCTCGCTGGGGTGGCCGATCATGAAGTAGAGTTTGACGGTCGTCCAGCCCCGGCGGTAGATTTCGCGGGTGGTGTTGATAATGTCTTCGTCGGGGATGTATTTGTTGATGATCCGGCGCATCCGCTCGGTGGCGGCTTCGGGGGCCAGGGTAAACCCGCCCGCCCGGCGCTGCCTGAGCTTTTCCATCAGGTCAATCGAGACCGATTCGATCCGCAGGGAGGGCAGCGAGACGGTCAGGTGGCGGCCCTCGAACTTTTCGCCGATGGCGGTGACGAGTTCGAGGATGTGGGAGTAATCGGAGGATGAAAGCGACAGCAGGGCCAGCTCCTCGAACCCGGTGGCGGCGACGGCTTCTTCCGCGGCCCGGACGATCTCCTCCACGCTGCGTTCCCGGACCGGGCGGGTGATCATGCCCGCATGGCAGAATCTACACCCGCGCGTGCAACCGCGCATGATCTCGACCGAAACGCGGTTGTGGACGATGTCTATGTTCGGGACGATGAATTTGGTCGGCGGAGGCGGCAGTTTGGCGACCATCCGTTTGACGACCGGGTTGGCGATGCCTTCGACCAGGGCCTCGGTGTGGGAGACGGTCCCGTCGTCCATGTAATAGGTCTCGTAGAAGCGGGGGACGTAGACGCCGGGGATTTGGGCGAGGGCCAGTAATATGTCATTGCGAGGAGCCGTGAAACGGCGACGTGGCAATCCCCCGGTTGAGGCGGAGATTGCTTCGCTCCCTTCGGTCGCTCGCAATGACATGATAACGTTTATGATATCGTGGATGACTTCCTCGCCCTCGCCGATGGCGAAGGCGTCCACGAACAGGTGCATCGGCTCCGGGTTCATCACTGAATGGCCCCCGGCGATGATGATCGGATGGCTCTCGTCCCTGTCCTCGGCGCGGACGGGGATGCCGGCCAGGTCGAGGGTGTTGAGCACGTTGGTGTAGAGCGTCTCATAGGGGATGGAAAAGCCGATGAGGTCGAATTCGGCCAGGGGGTGTTTGGTCTCCAGCGAGTAGAGCGGGATGCCGTTCTCCCGCATCAGGGCTTCCATGTCCGGCCAGGGGACGTAAGCGCGTTCGGCCAGGGCGTCGTCGCGTTGGTTGACCTGATCGTACAAAATTTTCAGGCCGACGTTGGAGACGCCGATGTCGTAGATGTCTGGGAAGACGAGGGCGACTTTGGTCTGCGTCGCCTCCCAGTCTTTGACTGTAATGTTCAATTCGCCGCCCACGTAGCGTCCCGGTTTCTGGACCTTCAAAAGGATGCGCTCAAGGCGCGAGTTGATTTGGGTTGGAGATAACATGCCCAGATTATAACAGACAAGAATTGTCCGAAAATTGAAATAGCGCCCCCTTGCGGAGACGCTATTTCAAGACGGAGGAAATTGGCTAAGGTTATTCGACTTCGATTTTGAAGGCAAGCATGGTCGTCGGGTCGTATTTGACTTCCACCGGGTCGCCCACCAGCAGGTCGGCCAGGGTGGCGGGGCTGCTGAAGCGTTCGATCCTGGTGTTGGCATCCACCGTGAAGGTCACGTCGGGGCTGCCGTCCATTGGGGTGACGGTCAGCGTCCCGGCTGCGGCATCCACAGCGGCGATCGTGCCTTTGACTTCGAGCAGGTTGCTGGCGTTGATCTTGGCGGCGAGCATGGTCGCGGCGTTGTATTTGGCTTCCACGCGGTCGCCCACCAGCAGGTCGGCGAGGGTGGCGGGCTGGCCGTTGCGCTTGATGAAAGTGCTGGCGTCAACGTTCAGGGTCACATCCGCCCCGCCGTTCTTGGGGGTGACGGTCAGGGTGCCGGCTGCGGCATCTACGGCGGCAATCGTTCCTTTGGCTTTCGCCAGCTTGAACTCGGCCTCGATCTTGAGGGCGAGCATGGTGGCCGGGTCGTATTTGGCCTCGATCTTGTCGCCCACTTGCAGGTCGGCCAGGGTGGCCGGACCCTTGCGCTTGATGACGGTATTGGCATCAACGGTCAGGATCACATCCGCGCCGCCCTTCCTGGGGGTGATGGTCACGGTGCTGGCGGTCGTATCCACGGCGGCGATCATGCCTTTGACCTTGCCGGCTTTGAACTGGGCTTTGATCCGGGAGGCCAGCATGGTGGCCGGGTCGTATTTGGCTTCGACCTTGTCGCCAACTTGCAGGTCGGCGAGCATGACGGACCGGCCGTTGCGCTTGATAAAGGTGCTGGCGTCAACGCTCAGGGTAACGTCGGTCCCGCCGTTCTTGGGAGTGATGGTCAGGGTGCCGGCTGCCGTGTCCACGGCGGCGATCATCCCTTTGGCTTTCATGCCGCCGTTGGAGGCCAGGGCCGGGGAAGGCGTGGCCAGGACGCTGAGCATGACGAGGGCGATCACAAGCAAGACGGTAAATCGTTTCAACATTGGTTTATTCTCCTTATGCTATTTGGTTTATTGATAAAAATCTGGTGTCTTGCTATTCATGTCGCTCTTTGGATGCAAATGTTATGCTTTCGGAGGCAAAACTGGTACTTTCTTACCAATTCCTAATTTTCAGCCCATGACCGTCCGGGTTGCTCATCCTGACCGACCTGACACGTCAAGTTGACCGGTAAGGCCTGTCTGCCTGGTTTCATATAATTATGGAACGTATCTTGTCAAAAGAAGGGGGAAGCGGGGTCTTGTAGACGGGCGTAGCTTGTCCACAACACCCCATACCCCGATTTATTGAAAAGTACAGTATTACCGCCTTTTGGTTGCGGAATAAATGCCGCGTTACGGAATATAGTATTCGACGACCAACTGCGGGCGGTCGGCGAAAGCCGCGTTCCCGCTGAAGAATTTGAGATAGTCCGCGCCCTTGTCGTTGTTGTCGTCCAGCTTGAAGCGCAGGCGGAACTGGGTGACGCCGGTCTTGTTGACCAGGAGGATGCCGGCCGCATTGAGGTTGCCGGAATACCAGCGGTTCACCGGCGTGTTCCTGAGGCTGCCGGCGTTTTTCTTGCTGGCAGCCGCCTGGAAATCGCCTGTTTGCAGGGCGTTCTTATTCGAAAATGCGCCGCTCTTGATGTCCAGCAGGATGAACTGGTGGGTCAGGAAGGGGTTGGTGCCGACGATCCCCTGGCGTTTGATCTTGAGCGTGACTTTGGTGATGACCGCGCTGTCGGGCAGCAGGCCTGTGTTGAACGACAGGATGCTCCGGTATTGCCGGTTGGCGGCGTCGTCGCCGAGGACGAAGGTCGTGTTCGTAGCGTTCAGGCTGCCGCCCTTGTTGCTGGTCTCGGACGATTCCCGGACCCAGCCGTCGTAAGCGCCAGCGGAGCGGAAGACCTTTTTCTGGGAAACGCCTTTGACGATGGTGTAGGTCTCCCCGTGGAAGAAACTGCCGTTCATGATCCCCGTACCGTTCAGGGGAACGCCCAGGGCATTCTTGATCGTGTCGTCGTCGTAGAGCGCCAGTTGCAGGGTGCCGTTGCCCGTGCCTGTCGAAGCGGTGATGGTGTAAGTCTTGCCGCTGCCGGCGATGGTGGTGATCTTCGCCCCGGCAATATCCCCGGTCTTGACCAGGTAGATGTCGCCCTTGTCCAGGCCGGTCACGTTCATGTTGAAAGTGATGGTGAAATCAACCGTTTCGGTCAGGGCCGGATCGGGGCCGGCGCGGGTGATGGACCGCACTTCCGGCACGGTGTTCGTGCCGCCCATGTCGTAGGGCAGCAGGAAATCGCTGTTGGCGTCCACTTCCCACTGGTCCAGGTACGGCGAATAGGTCTTGATGTGGATGGCGTTGTCCGCCGGGGAAAATTCCATCACCCGCAGCCAGCCGTTGCCTCCCATCGCCCGGCCCTGGTAATCGGCCATCAGGGTATGCGAGATGATGCTGCCGTTCAGGTCAATCCGCCTCACCTCTTCGCTGCCGACATGCCCGCAGAGCAGCAGGAACAGGTTCGGGTGGTCTTTCAGGGCGTCGTAGATTTGCTGGCCCCATTCACCGTAACTGCCGTCATAGTTGAGGACGTAATGGCTGGTCACGATGGCCCGGCGGTTGCTATAGGTGCTGAGCAGGTTGTCCGCCCAGTCCAGCACGCCCTCGGCGGGCGAGAGGTAATCCAGGCTGATGGCGATGAAGTCCATCCCGCCTCCGCTGAACAGGGTGTAGTTGTTCTGGTTATCGCCTGTCGGGTATTCCCCGCCGTAGTAGCCCCGGCCAGCGAAACGGGATACGCCGAAGGTGGTGTTGTATAACGGGCCTTCGTCGTGGTTGCCGGGGACGACGCTATAAGGGATTCCGTCCGCAAGTCCGGTGGTGAGCGGGTCTTCGAACAGGCTGAGGGCCGCGTTCGCGTTCGCCCATTGGGTGCTGTCGCTCGCCGTCTGGACGATATCCCCTTCATGGGCCACGTAGACGATGTTGAGATCGTCTTTCTTGTCCACGATCCATTGAGTTTGGCTCAGGAAGATGGACGGGTATTTCTCGGAATAGAACTGGGTGTCGGGCAGGGCGATGATCGTAAACGTCCCCGTTCTCGACGTCGAACCTGCTCCCGTTGTGGACGCGTCCGCCGCGGCCCCAACCGGACGCAGCCCCGCCAGCGCGGCCAGCAGGACAATAACCCCGACAACCTGCCACCACCTGGCGGGAAGTTTGTGTGGATTTCTGATATTTCGAATGCACATCGAGGCCCTCCCTTTTATAACCAGTGCTTCACGAAAATTGGATAGCCTTCTCCCGGCCATTTCGTGATTTACTGGCAATTCTTTTTAACCTTACAGAATTGAAAAGCAAATGTCAATAGTTTTGACTGGAATATTTGTGACGAATCTCCTGTCTATCCTGAAATGAAAGATGCGCCGGGTGTGGAACCCGGCGCATCTTTGACGTTGGGACAATACAGGCTACGGGACATAGTACTCGATGATCAACTGCGGACGCGAGGCGGCTGCGGCGTTGCCGCTATACAGGCTGAGCATGTTGGCCACACCGTTGTTGTTGTCGTCCAGCTTGAAGCGCAGGCGGATCTGGGTCAGGCCGCTGCTGGTTGCCAGCTTATTGATGTAGGCTTTGCCTGTTGTCAGGTTGATGCTGTACCAGCCGCCGACCAGCGCCGGTTTGAACGGGCCGTAGGTTTTGTTGGCTGCGGTCTTGAAATCGGTGGTTTGCAGGGCTGCCGTGCCAAAGATGCCCTTCTTGATGTCCACCATGAAGCCCTGGAAGATCGTGACCGGGTTGCCGCCGCCGGCAATGCCTTGCTTCTTGACCTTGAGGGTCACTTTGGTGATGACGGCGTTGTCGGGCAGGCTGGATGTGTTGAAAGACAGGATGCTGCGGTACTGTTTCTTTAGCTTGTCGTCGCCCAGGCGCAGCACCGAGGTGGTATTCTTGCTGCCGCCGGTGTTGGCGTTCTGACTCTTTTCCAGTATCCAACCGTCCTGCGCGGCGATCGAATTGAAGGTGACGTTCTTGTCCACCGTGTAGGTCTGCCCGCCGGTGTACCCGCCATTGAGCGGGTTGAGGGCCGCATCCTTGATGCTGTTGTCGTCCAGCACGTTCAGGCGGAGGGTGCCGTTGCCGCTGCCGGTGTTGACCGAAACAGTGTAGGTCGCGCCGGTCCCGGTCACGCTTGCGACCGATGCGCCGGTGATGGCGCCTGTCTTGGTCAGCGAGAAGTCGGTCTTGTCCACGCCGGTAACGCTTTCGGAGAATTTGACCGTGAATTTCACCGTGGCCCGGGCGGTGGGGCTGGGATTGACGCGCGTGCTGGAAGATACTTTGGGCGCGACCTTGTCCACTGTGTAACTTTGCCCGGCGGTGTACCCGCCGCTTAGCGGGTTGAGGTCGGCATCCTTGATGGTGTCGTCGTCCAGGACGTTCAGTTTGAGCGTCCCGCTGCCGGTTCCGGTGCCGACGGTGACGGTGTAGCTCGCCCCCGAGCCGGCTACCGTCGAAACGGCGGCCCCGGTCACGGTCGGGCTGAGGGAGAAGTCGGTCTTGTCCACGCCGGTCACCGGTTCGGAGAACGTGACCGTGAACTGGACGCTGGTCCGCCTGGTCGGGGTGGCATGGACGCGCACGCTGGAGACCACGCTGGGTCCCGGCGGGGGCAGGATAATCGTCGCATCAACGTATGGGCCGTATTTCCCGTCTTTATCCTTGATAGCCACCCGCCAATAGTACGTGGCGCCGGTCGCATAGGTCTTTGTGGGGGTATAGCGGGTGTTGTTGGTTTCTATCGTCTCATAGACCGGCGAGAAAGTGGGAACTTGCGAAACCTCCAGCTTGTATTTTGCCGCGCCATTGACCGGCGTCCAGACAAAGGTGGGGGTGCTGGTGACGGTTTCGCCGTTGGGGGGGCTGACCAGGGTCGTGACCGGGTATTGTTTGGTGAACGTCTGGTAAGGGCCGTAATATCCCAAATCGCCATCGCCATCCAGGATAGCCACGCGCCAGTAGTATTGGTCGTCATCGTAGCCCTTGATCGGTGTCCAGGAGCTTTGTTCTGTATCAACGGTGTCGAAAATGGCCGAGAATGTGGGGTCTTTGCTTACCTGGACCCTGTACTTCCAGGCGGCCAGGACCGGGTCGCCCGAGGGGGAGTCCATCACCAGGGGCGTCCAGTATAACGTCGGGGCGTGTCCGACAACGCCCGAGGGGATGTGTCCCAGGCCGGTCGGCGCGGGCAATGCCAGCGTGAAACTCTGGTTGGAGGTCCAGTTGTTGATCACGCTGCCGTAACGGTTGACGCGCACACGCCAGTAATAGGCGGCATTGGCCAGGGTGGCGGTATGGGTGTAGGAGTTCTGCCTGGTACTGATGCTGATTGCCGGGGAAGCAAAATTCGGGTCATCGTCCACCTGCAGATCGTAATATTGCGCTCCTTCGACCATATCCCAACTGAAGGTCGGCGTGGCGAAAGTGACCGAGGTCTGGAGGTTCTGCGGGATGAACCCCTGGCGCTCGAAACGCCATCCCTGGCTCCAGGCTCCCAGGCAAAGAGAACACGTGCCCTGCCGGTAACGAGGTTGGATGCGCCAGTAATAGGTGTTATCCCCATTGAAATCATCTCCCCAGGCATGGGAAGAAGAGGCATAATAAGCCGCGTTCGAAGTCAGGGTATACGTTGCGACCTGGGTGGTAAACATCGGGTCCAGGTAGGCTTTCATGATCGCGCCGGACCACGGGGAGAGGATCGGCCAGTCCCAGAAGAAGGGCAGGATCGAGGGATAGGTGGACGGGTCCACCCCGGCGTCGTTGGGCGGGGAGATGAGGTTCATCCGCTCGGTGACGTTGGCGAAACGGCTGACCGGTCCGGGTCCGGGGACGCTCGCATCCGAAGGGACCGAATCCTGGGGCTGGCCGCTGCCGGCCGGCAAACTGAGCAGGGAGACGGCATAGCTGCCGGTCGTGTCCTGGTAGCCGATGGCCGTATTGGGCAATTCGAGCTCGACGTAGCCGCTGTTGTAATAGATGGCCCCGCCGATCTCGCTGAGAACATTCACAGTATCCCAACCGCTGCCGTTCCAGCGATAAAGATGGACCCGGTTGGCGGCGTAAGCGCCCGCTTCCTGAAAGACGTAAACGGCGTATTCGGGCCGGAAGGCTGAGACGGTCGTTACCGTATAACTCTTGGCGTCGAAGGTTGCGCCCGAAGCGAACTGGTGGTCGAGGTCCAGGTAGAGGGCATAGGTGACGTTCTTGCCGGGCGAAGCGGGGACGTGGAAACCGAAATACCAGTAATTGTTCGATTGACGCGCCTGGAGGCTGGTCACGTCGTAATCGGGGTCGGCAACGTCGCCGGACGGGTCGGAGCCAATCTGCAGCCGGTTGCCGGCATCTCCAAGAAGACTTACCGAAGAATTTCGCCACTGGCTCTGGGCCGCGATCTGGAAGCGCCGGGTCTCGCTCCAACTCCCGCCGGTCTTACGGACCCGCCAGTAATAGGCGCCAAAGTTTACGGCCCCCAGGCTGCGCTGGGCCAGGCTTTGGGAGGGGGCGTAGGCCGGGTAAGTGACCGTGGCCGTATCCACCAGCGAGCTGAACCCCTGGTCGAGGCTGATCTGCACTTCATAAGACGACGCGCCGCTCAAGGGGAACCATTCCAGCAGCGGGGTGGCCTCGGCGAATTCGAATCCGTTCGTCGGGCGGATCAATTCCGGGGACGCGCCGCCGGTGGGCGGCAGCCCGAGCGCAGGGTCGAAACGGGTCTGCCACCGTTGGCTCCACTCCCCGGCCTCGACCCCGCCGATCAACGGGCGAACGCGCCAGAAGTAATCCGTGTTCGCCAGGGGTGTGAAGGGGTTGCTGGCGGTCGGGGCGGCGGTCGTGTTTTCGGTATCCACGCTCCAATCCACGGTTTCGAAGGTTGGGTCAGTGGATACTTGCAGGCGGTAGGCTTCGGCATAGACTTCGCCCTGGTTGGCATCTCCGACCGGCACGTAGACGCGGTGCCAGATGAAGATCGGCAGGGCTACAGTCCGGTCTTCGTGGGGAGCGGTGGTGATCCCCGAATACCCGGCATAGGTATCGGGCGGGTAGTAATAGAGCGGGTAAACCTGGTGAGACGCCACCGAGCCTTGATAACTGCGATAAGACCAGGTATTGCTGGGGACCCCGGCTTTACCGTTCCCGTCGAAGGGTGTCACCCGCCAGTAAGTCGTAGTGTCCACCCCGCTGTAATTATCGGGGGCGAAGAAAGTGTTGGCGGTGGTGGAAGTGCTATAGGTTGAATTGAAATTCGAGAAATAGCTAAGCTCAACTTTATAGTAGCTGGCGCCGGGCACCGGCGTCCAACTGAAGAGCGGGAAGCGCACGTGCTGGTAGTTGTTATTGGGGGTGAGCAGCACAGGCTTGATGTACCACTGCTTTATGAAAGTGCGGACCGGCGTCCAATCTGAGATCGAACCCCCTGAATGGACCCTGACGCGCCAGTAGTAGTTGACATCATTCGGCATTGTGGCGGTCGGTGTATGGGACGTGTTTCGAGTATCCACAGTGGTAACGTCCGATGAAAAACTGGGGTCGGTGGTGTATTGCAGGCGGTAGAACTGGGCGCCGCGCATGGCCGTCCAGCGGAAGGTCGGCGTAAAGGTTGGGGCGGCCCAGTCATCGGGTTCCAGCAGGGTCGGGACGGGGTTGTACCCGGCAGTAAAGGAACGCTCCTCGCTTGGGGTACCCTGGTGGCCTCCGGGATCGAGCGGCACGACGCGCCAGTAATAGGCGCCGTTGGCCAGCTTGTCTTTGGGTTGGTGCGTCGTTGCGAGTGTGTCGGTCGTGTAGTCTGTGCTCGACCAGCCTCCGGGACTGGAGTAGACCTGGAGCCTGTACTCGGCTGCGCCTGTCACCGGACTCCAGGAAAAAGCCGGCTGGTCGTAAAAGTCCAGCGTTTCCGCATCCGCCGGGGCGACCAGGGTGGGCGCATTGTCGGGAGAGGCCCATTGTTTGGTGAAACGCCAGGGGGTGCTGTATGCGCCGGCGGGCGTGGGCGATTCCACCCTGACGCGCCAGTACCAGGCTCCGTCCGAGAATACGCTTGCGTTGGGGGGCGTGTACGAAGTGTTCGGCGTTGTGATGTTCAGGATCTGGGTCGCAAAGCCGATGTCGTTGCTGACCTGCAAGCGATAACTCGCTGCGCCTGTTACGGCCGTCCACTGGAATTCAGGGATGCCCAGGGGCGGGGTATCCGCCGCGGTCGTCGTCGAGTCGTCGGCTGGGGCGATCGGCGTCGGCGCGGCGAGCGCGTGGGCAGGAGTCACATGCAGGGATGCGAGCAGGATTGCAACGATCAGAAGAATTTGTCCGAGTTGTTTTGACCATTTGTGAGACATTTTTTTCCTCCACAGAATAATGGGAATGGATTTCACGAGACGAAGAGTTTACGACTACTACAAAAGGTAATGTAATTATCCGTCCTTTTCAAGTGATAAACATCATATTCTTGCCTGCCAATTTTGCAAGGAATTTGACCCAGCCCCCTTTGTGATACGCTGCGCAACTTTTTATCTCCCCCCGCATCTGATACAATGCGGATGTATCTTTTCAATAAATTGGGAAAATACATGCGGATTGTAATAGAAACGATACCAACTGCATCTTAAGAGCAGAAACCGTTAGATCGAGGAAATCAATGTTCAATTTAGGCAATGTCTCAACCCCTTCTCCCAACGGCAGCGAACCCAGGCGCGTCAAGGTGCTGGTGATCGGCTCCGGCCCGGCGGGATTTTCCGCCGCGCTGTACGCCGCCCGGGCCGAGCTGGCCCCGGTCGTGCTGACCGGGATCGAACTCGGCGGCCAGGCAGCCCTGACCTATACCATCGAAAATTATCCCGGCTTCCCGGAGGGCGTGGGCGGGGCGCAACTGGGCGAATTGTTCCAGAAACAGGCCGAGCACTTCGGCGCCCAGGTCGAATTCGACACCGCCGAAAGCGTGGACTTTTCGCAGCGCCCGTACCGGGTCACGACCACCAACGGCGAGTACCTGGCCGATTCGGTCATCATCTCCACTGGCGCGACGCCCCGGAAACTGGGAATCCCCGGCGAGCGCGAACTGACCGGCAAGGGCGTCTCGTACTGCGCCACCTGCGACGGCTGGTTCTTCAAGGACAAGAAGGTCGTGGTGGTCGGCGGCGGTGACAGCGCCCTGGAAGAAGGCCTGTTCCTGACCCGCTACGCGACCGAAGTGACCATCATCCACCGCCGCGAGGAACTGCGGGCCGGGGCAATTTTACAGAAGCGCGCCTTCGACAACCCCAAGGTCAAATTCCTGTGGAACACCGTCGTGACCGACGTGGTCGGCGAGGAAAAAGTCACCGCCCTGAAACTGCAGAACACCCAGACCGGCGAAGCATCCACCTTCGAAGCCGACGGGCTGTTCATCTTCATCGGCCACACGCCCAACACCCAAATCTTCGAGGGCAAACTGGACATGGACAGCCAGGGCTATCTGGTGACCAACATGCTGATGGAGACCAGTGTCCCCGGGGTGTTCGCGGCTGGTGAGGCCGCCGACCCGCACTTCCGGCAGGTGGTCACATCCGCCGGGATGGGCGCAGCCGCAGCCATCCAGGCCAACCGCTGGCTCGAAAACGCAGAAGAAAAAGTTTCTGTGAAGGAGTAGAAAAAAAGGATGTTTGCAGCCAATCCGCTGCAAACATCCTTTTTATTTTGATCGAAGGGCGCTCCGGCCTCGTTATTCCACCTGTCACCTGAAACTCACGAAAATAATGTGACAAAAGAGACTGTGTTACACTACCTGTGTGTAGTATAAGTACGCCCGCAATTCAACCCTTTTGGAGGCACTATGGCAAAAGTTTCAATTATCGGTGCCGGGATGACCGGCTCCACCGCGGCTCATTGGCTGGCCGAACGCGAAATCGCTGACCTCGTATTGGTGGACGTGGTCGAAGGGATGCCCCAGGGCAAGGCGCTCGACCTGGCCGAGGCCATGCCCGTCATCGGCAAAGACGTGACCATCACCGGCGCGAACGATTACGAAGCCACCGCCGGTTCCGATATTGTAGTCATCACCGCGGGCGTGGCCCGCAAGCCCGGCATGTCCCGTGAAGACCTGCTCTCGATCAATGCCAAGATCGTCAGCGCCGCCACCACCGAATCGCTCAAATATTCCCCCGAGGCCATCTTCGTCATCCTCACCAACCCGCTCGACACCATGGCTTACCTGACCATGAAAGTCGGCAAGCTGCCCGCCCACCGCGTCATCGGGCAGGCCGGGGTGCTCGATTCAGCCCGGATGCGGGCCTTCGTCGCCATGGAGACCGGCGTCAGCGTGGAAAATATTGATTGTTACGTGCTCGGCGGCCACGGGGACGAGATGGTCCCGCTCACCCGCCACTCCAACATCGCCGGCGTCCCGCTCCGGGACTACCTGCCGGCTGACCGTTTGGAGGCCATCGTCAACCGGACGCGCAAAGGCGGCGGCGAGATCGTGGCCCTGCTCAAGACCGGCTCGGCCTATTATGCCCCTGCGGCAGCCATCGCCCAGATGGTCGAAGCCATCCTCAAGGACAAGAAACTCATCATCCCGGCTGCGGCTTACATGCAAGGCGAATACGGCTTGCGCGATATCTTCTTCGGCGCGCCGGTCATGCTCGGCCGCAAAGGCATCGAAAAGATCATCGAATACAGCCTGGATGCGGATGAAAAGGCCGCCCTCGAAAAATCGGCGGTGGCAGTGAGCGAATCCATCGAAGCACTCAAGAAACTGGTTACTCTTTAGTTGTACCGGAGTCCGAAATCAGGAGATTTCGGACTCCGATTATTTCTAAAAGGAGAGTTTATATGGTATTGCATGACAAGATTGCCGGGATGCTTCCCGAATGGCGCGAACGCGTCAAGAAACTGGTCAAGGAACATGGGGACGTGGTCGTGGGCGAGGTGACGATCGGCCAGGTCTACGGCGGGATGCGCGACGTACGCGGCCTGGTCACCGACATCTCGTTCGTGGACCCGGCGGAGGGGATCCGTT
Source organism: Anaerolineales bacterium UBA5796 (assembly GCA_002418215.1). Classification (GTDB taxonomy): domain Bacteria; phylum Chloroflexota; class Anaerolineae; order Anaerolineales; family Villigracilaceae; genus UBA5796. The sequence goes on along the minus strand of DIDQ01000026.1, from coordinate 5,258 downwards.
TTCGAGGCATGTCCATCCCCGAGGTCCTGGCCGCCCTGCCCAAACCCGAAGGGGCCGAGATGCCCTACGTCGGCGGCCTGTACTACCTGCTGATGACCGGCGAAGTCCCCACGAAAGACGAGGCCCTGGCCGTGGAATCTTCATGGCTCAAGCGCGGCGAAGTCCCCGCCTACGTGTTCGACATGCTGCGCGCCCTGCCCAAAGAGACCCACCCGATGACCCTCTTCACCGTCGCGGTCCAGGCCCTGCAAACCCAGTCCGAGTTTGCCCGGCGCTACCAGGAAGGGATGAAAAAGGACGAGTACTGGGTCCCGGCCCTGGAAGATTCGCTCAACCTGACCGCCAAGCTGCCGGTGATGGCTGCTTTTATCTATAACCTGAAATACCGTGACGGGGCCGAACCCAAACTCGACCCCAGCCTCGACATGGGCGCCAACTTTGCCCGGATGATGGGCGTGGCCGACGAAAAAGGTTACGCCGACCTGGCCCGGCTGTACTTCATCCTGCACTCCGACCACGAGTCGGGCAACGCTTCGGCCCACGCCACCCACCTGGCCGGGTCCACCCTCTCGGACATCTACTACGCCTTCTCGGCCGGTCTGAACGCCCTGGCGGGTCCCCTGCATGGGCTGGCCAACCAGGAATGCCTGGGCTGGCTGATCGGCGTGCGGGAGTTGTTCGGCGGCGTGCCGACCAAAGAGCAGCTCCGCAAATACGCCTGGGATACGCTCGAAAGCGGCAAGGTCATCCCCGGCTACGGGCACGCCGTCCTGCGCGTCCCCGACCCGCGCTTTACGGCCCAGATGAAGTTTGCCAAGGAGCGCTTCCCGCAGGATACCCTGGTGCAGATCGCCGACATGGTCTTCGAGGTCGTGCCGCAGGTGCTCAAGGAGCAGGGCAAGGCCAAGAACCCGGCCCCCAACGTGGACGCCATCTCTGGCACGCTGCAATACTATTACGGCGTGACCGAGTTCGACTTCTACACCGTGCTGTTCGGTGTCGGCCGCGCCCTGGGCGTGACAGCCAACTACGTTTGGGCGCGCGCCCTCGGCCAGCCCATCGAACGCCCCAAATCGCTGACGACGAAGATGCTGGAAGACGCAGCGGCGAAATAGATTGATTTTGAATTCTCCAGGAACCTGTTCCCTCTGATGGAACGGGTTCATTTCTTTTATCCCGGCGGGAAAATGGCGAAAACCCCGGCGGGGAACATCGAGTATCCCGCCGGGATATGGGAGAGATCCCGCAAGGAAACGCGACAAATCCCGCCGGGATATGTCAAAGATCCCGGCGGGGAAATGCCCAAAAACCCGGCGGGATCTTCTGCATTTGCCGCTTGCGTAGTGCCTCCACTATCCTGGGTGCTATAATTCACACCGCGTAATGCGGAATTTATTCCGCAACCAAAAGGCGACATAACTGCCTGTCCTGCCTGCGCCTGTGGTGCGGCACAGGTGAGTCTGCCGAAGGGTCACGTTACAAGATTTGCGCGCACAATGCAAATGTTGAGCGGCAATACTGTAAAGAACAGATCGAAAACTGATGATTATCGAGAACGAGTCTCTCTCAGGCAAAATTATTCTTGAAGTCGGCAGCGGGCGGGGAGATACCAGCCGTCAATTGGTCGGTCTGCTTGCCGGAAAACCCGAAGCGAAATTGATCATTACTGACGTAACGGACAGGTTTTTTGGACAACTGCAAAATGAGTTCCAGTCCGCAGGCCTTCAAATTCAGTACGTTTGCACCGGGGCGCTTGAGTTGCAGGGCATTTTTGCGGGTTCTATTGACTATCTCGTTTGCAATTACACCCTTTGCGCTGTCAATTCGCAGGCTGGTCTGGCCGCGCTGGCGCTCAGACGTTTTTGGGAGGTCTTGAAACCCGGAGGAAAGTTGTTCGTCGAGGAAGAATTTCCTGTCAGCAGGCAGGATACGGTCTTGCAGGAAGTCTGGGCTGAGAAATGGCGCATATTGAAGTCGGTTATGATACTGAGCGGGCAATTTCCCTATAACGAGATCGCCCCTGAAACCCTGGAAGCCCTGTGCCGGATGGCAGGATTTACCAATGTCGAATGGATGTCCCATACTGGAACCTATCATCCCCCAGACGCTTTGGATTTCTTTCAAAAACGATTGGATAACCTGTTAGAAGGAATATCTGTCGAAAGCCTGCGTCTCGGATTTGCTGAAATGGCTGCAAACTTGCGGGATAAATCGGTGTGGGCTGGCGGAATGGAAATCCCCTTTTATCGGCTTGTTGCGCAAAAAACCGCAACTTGATGGAGGATTTTATGGTTCCAATCAAGGTATTCCTCGAAACCGGCAAGAAAAAGGTCTTTGCGGGCGCAGTGGATTGGCCCGGCTGGTGCCGCAGCGGGCGGGATGAAGCCTCGGCGCTTCAAGCCTTGCTCGATTACGGGTCGCGTTATGCCCGGGTCTTGCAGGGCACGGGGATCGAGTTCCGGCCCCCGGCGGAGGTTTCCGGTTTCAGCGTGGTCGAACGACACGATGGCAACGTCACAACGGATTTCGGCGCGCCGGATGTCATCCTGGCGGCCGACCGGGAGGCGGTGGACCGGGCGGAGTTCGAGCGGCTGCGGTCTATTTTGGCGGCTTGCTGGTGGGCGTTGGACGAGGCGGTGAAAAATGCCGAAGGGCGGGAGCTGCAAAAGGGTCCGCGGGGCGGTGGCAGGGACCTGCCCAAAGTCTTGGACCACGTCCTCGGGGCGGACCAGGGATACCTGTCCCGGATCGCCTGGAAGCACCGGGCCGGAGAGGATGGCCCGGCTTTAGAGATCGGCCGCGTCCGGGAGTCCATCCAAAAGGCGCTGGAGGCAGCGGTGAATCAGGGCTTGCCGGAGCAGGGTCCACGCGGCGGGGTGATCTGGCCGCTGCGTTTTTACGTCCGCCGGGCAGCCTGGCATACCCTGGACCATGCCTGGGAGATCGAAGACCGGATAATTTAGCACAGGCATCCAAACTCCAAAGTCTATCTTTACAACTTTGTCAGTTAGCCAAATGTAATTTCCCCTGCTTCGTACAGCCATATAATTGCGGCCATGAAAACCTTATCCAACCTCTATCTCCGCATCGGGATTGCCACCGGCAGCCTGGGCATGTATGTGGCCGCTTTCTTCATCCTGTATCCATCGGTGGGATCGTCGGTAGCGGCGTTTACGGTCTTCCCGGCGGCGGTCGCCGGCTGGCTGCTGGGGATCCGCGGCGGGCTGCCGTTCGGTCTCATCAGCCTGCCGCTGAACATCTTCCTTTTTCGCCTGGCAGGGGACCCGCTTGGGGGCACGGTCATCCCGTACCTGTCGGGGAGTTTCGCCGTCACGCTGATTGGCATCACCATTGGATGGGTCAGGGGGCTGTTGGATCGCGTCAGGGAACAGGCGGGGGAACTTCGGGAGGAGCGCAAAATCCTCCAGGAAGAGATGGAAAAGAGGATCCAGGCCGAGGAGCGACTGATCCACGAGGCGCTTCACGACCCGCTGACCAACCTGCCCAACCGCCGCCTGTTCTTCGACCGTCTGGCCCACGCCATCGAATGGAACAAACGCCATCCCAACGATGCGTTCGCCGTCATGTACCTGGATTTCGACCGCTTCAAGGTCATCAACGACAGCCTGGGGCATGACATCGGGGACCGGGTGCTGGTCGAGATGGCGCGGCGTTTGAAAGCATCCGTCCGGGCTACGGATACGGTCGCCCGCATCGCCGGGGACGAATTCGTCGTGTTGCTCGAATCTGCCCGGCACGAGGATGAAATATTCGCCATCGTCAAACGCATCCGGGAGAACCTGGCTGTCCCGTTCGAAGTGCGGGGGAACTCCCTGACCATGACCGCCAGCATCGGGGTGGTGATGAACCTGCTGCGCTACCAGCGGATCGAGGATATCATCCGGGATGCCGACATTGCCATGTACAGTGCCAAGCTGGGCGGCAAGGACGATTTCAAGGTCTTCGACCTGGTGATGCGGGAGCAGGCCGACGATGTGCTGAAACTGGAAAGCGGCCTGCGCCGCGCGCTCCAGGACGAGGCTTTCCGCATCCACTACCAGCCGATCTTCTCCTTGATGTCCCAGAAGGTCGTCGGCTTCGAGGCCCTGCTGCGCTGGAAACATCCCGAACGGGGCCTGCTCTATCCGGCCGATTTCATGAAAGCCGCCGAAGAGTCCGGGTTGATCGTGCCCATCGGCCAGTGGGTGATGACCCAGGCCTGCCGCCAGATGCGGGAATGGCAGACCCGCTATCCCCTCGACCCGCCCTTGAGCGTCAGTGTCAACCTGTCGAGCCGCCAGTTCGCCCAGCCCGACCTGGTGCGGCAAATCGAAGAAGTGTTGGAAGAGACCGGCCTGCCGCCGGAGAGCCTGCTGCTGGAACTGACCGAGATGACCCTGATCGAAGACATCGAGACTGCGGTCGCCAAGATCGAAGGGTTGCACGCCCTGGGAGTGGGGATCGAACTGGACGATTTCGGCACGGGTTATTCCTCCCTGGGGTATCTCAGGCACTTGCCGGTCAACAACCTCAAGATAGACCGTTCCTTCATCAGCGCCCTGGGGGCCAACAAGAGCGAGGTGTCCATCGTCCGCGCCATCATTGCCATGGCCAACAGCCTGGACATGAAGGTCATTGCCGAGGGGATCGAGACCGAGGACCAGATCACCAATCTCCTGGAACTGGCCTGTGATTACGGGCAGGGGTTTTTCTTCAACACCCCCATGGAAAGCAGCGCCGCACAGGAATTGATAGAAAAAAACCTTGTCCGGGGAACGCAGCCGAAGAAGAAAAGGCCGGGCCGCCTGGCGGGTCCCCGCGCCTGAGCAAGCGGCTCGATCCGGGCGGTCCTGCGGAAAATGGAAATGCCCCGGTCCACTACAAGGACCGGGGCATTTGAGTTCCAGTCGAACGAACTACGGGTTCGCCACACCCAGCCAGGAGAAGACCCGGGTCAGGCTGACCGCGCCGGCTTCGGTCCAGATGGGCTGGCCCTGGTCGTCGGTGCCGGTCTGCCGGACGGCCACCACCCACCAGCGCATGATGTGGGGAGTGTCGTCTTGCGGGCGGAACGTGACCGGGACGATGAACTTGGTGTCGGTCACGTATTCGGTGATCTTGCGTCCCTGGGCTTCGGTCACGTCTTCGACGACGACTTTGTAGGCTTCGTTGTCGCGCAGGGTGCCGATGGAAGCCCATTGCAGGGTGATGTTGTCCTGCGCCAGGGTGAAGGACGCGCCGTCCGCAGGCAGGAGCAG
>DIDQ01000157.1:32145-40982 GCA_002418215.1 Anaerolineales bacterium UBA5796 | reverse complement strand
TCCGAAAATTTATTACACACCCGGCCGGATTTTACCGTTGAATTGAGTTTTTGCCCGCCTGTCATCCTTCCTGGGGGATTGAAAGAACGCAACGCGCCTCCCGTGGGAAGGTATCACGGGAGGCGCGTTTTTCGGGGCTATTGGGCGGCGTCAACGGCTTCGTGCGATCTCACTGCGCGTCGTCCATGCCTGCCTTCTTGTCGTCCGGGTCTTTCTTTTCATCCCGGGTCAGCACGTGGATGAGGATGAGCGCCACCCCGAAGAAGGTAGGCACCAGGCCGACCAGCATCCAGGGGCCGAAGCCGAGCGGGTAGCTGGAACCGACGATCCCGAAGCCGAGCGGCCACAGCCCCAGGGTGAGCGCCAGGCCGACTGCGGTGATGAGGATGCCCCAGATCAGTGCGCCCTTGCCGCCGCCGTTCCGCTGCTGCGGCTTGACCAGTCCTTTTTCGGCCAGGGCCAGGGTCTCCCTGTAGGCCATGAAGCGCAGCACCAGGATGAAACCGAACACCAGGGCGAGGAAGCCCAGCCCGCCCGCGCATGGAATGAAGTCGTTCATATTTTTCTCCTTTTTACTTCGAGTTGATCGTAATATTGCCGTTATTGGTCTTGACGGTCAGGTCTTCCCCGCCGCCGTTGAACTTGCCGACCCAGTGGTTGTTGTCCAGTGCGCCGCTGACCGTGATCTCGAAGGCCGAGGTGATCTTGCCGAACCCGGTTTGCAGGTCCACGTTCAGGGCGGTATCTGCCGGGAGGGTCAGGGTGATGTTGCCGAAGTCGCTCGAAACGTAGTGGGGACCTTCGGCCAGCGAGCCGGAGAAGGTGATGGAACCGTTGGACGAGGAGAGGTCTACTGTCCCGTTTTCGACGTTCCGCACTTCCACGTCCCCGAACTCCGAGCGGGCGGCAATGGGACCCCGGGCCTGGTCCACTTCGATCTTCCCGTTCTGGGTCTTGAGGTCGTACGCGCCGGCGTCCACGCCGTCGAGCGTCAGGTCGCCGAAATCGTTGCTGACGGTCACGCCCGCTTTGGCTGTGACGTCCGCAAGGGAAATTTTCCCATTGGTTGACCTGGCGTTGACGGTCGCGGCCCGGCTTTCGACGATTGAAATGCTGCCGAAATCGCTCCCGGCTTTCAACGTGCCGCTGGCCGTGACATCCCGCAAATCGAGCGCCCCGTTCGTCGAGGTGACGGTCACGTCCGCGCCGCTGACCGCCTGCGCCAGGATGCTGCCGAACTGGGAGGCCAGGGTGACATCTTCGTCGCCGGCGATGTTTTCTGCCGTCACATTGCCGTTGCCGGTCCGCGCAGTCAAAGCGCCAGACACATCCGAAATATCTATGTTGCCGAAGTCGGTTTGCAGGTCGGCGCTACCCGTCGTTCCAGACAACGCAAGGTCGCCGTTGGATGAATTCAGGGTTATGGCCGTTCCTTCGGGTACGGCGACGGTAAACTTCACGCTCCAGATATCCGGCCTGAGATTGAATACGCTCATCTGATCGGGATGCCGGATCGAGATGTTGATATCGTCCCCGTCCTGCTCTACGACCACTTCCAGCTCATCCAGTTCCTTCCGGGCCTCGGCATCGTCGGAACCCCAGGCAGTCTTTTCAGCAGTAATCTTTACCTGCCCATCGGCACCGTCCGTAACACTGACGTCCCCAAAGTCGTTGGTCAATGTCAGGTTGGCCGGCCCACTGACGGTGAGCGTTTTTTCCTCCACGCCCTCGGCCTTGACCGAATTGTTCCGAATGCTAATATCTATCCCGTTCGTTTCTGCCATGCGGACACCCTGCCAGACTGCGAACAGGCTTGCCCCGCACAGGGCAATCAGGACTACAATCAGGATACTTGCGATGATCCATTTGCCTTTCATCTTGGTTTGCCTCCGACAAATCGTTGTTTCTAAGAGAGTGTCTGAAAACCTTACCACCAAGTCACCAAGTCGCGAAGTCACAAAGTTTTTCCCTTTTGAGTCTTTGTGACTTCGTGTCTTCGTGGTGAAAATGCAGACTTTTCAAACACTTTCTAAAGAGTTTGACAGGCCAGCCGATGAAAAGTTTCAGTGAAACAATTCTGCGAGCCGCCCTGTCTAATTTACGGAGGCTTTCTGCGCCAACATGTCCGAAGCTGAACTCATCCGGCAGGCCCAGCGCGGCGACACCGAAGCCTTTGCAGCCCTGGTGGCGCTGCACGAACGCTTCGTCTATAACCTGGCCCTGCGCAGCCTCGGCAATCCCGATGACGCCGCCGATGCTGCCCAGGATACCTTCCTGCGTGCCTGGACCGGCCTGCCCGGGTTCCGCGGCGGGTCGCAGTTCCGCACCTGGCTCTACCGGATCGCCCTCAACCTGTGCATCAACCGTTCCCCGCGCCTGCGCCGCGACCTCGACGCCCTGACCCACGACGAACTCCCCGACCTGCCTTCCGGGGAAAACGTCGCCTCGAAGATCGAACAACGCGAACTCGACGCCCTCGTCCACCGCGAAGTGGAACGCCTGCCGCAAAATTACCGCCTGCTGGTCAGCCTGCGCTACCAGCACGACCTTTCTTACGAGGAAATAGCCAGCCTGCTGACCCTCCCGCTCGGGACCGTCAAGACCGGCCTCCACCGCGCCAAAGAACGCTTGCGCGAGCGCCTGACCGCATACCAGGAGAAATCCCAATGAACGAAAGACAACTCGAAGACGCCCTCCGTGATTGGCCGCTCGACGAACCTCCCACCGGATTCACCCAGAGTGTGATGGACCGGATCGGCCCCCGACAGGCGTCCGTCCCGGCTGCCCGGAGCGTTGCGCCGAAATTCCGCCTGACCTGGATGGACTACGCCCTGGGCCTGTTCCTGGGCCTGTTCCCCGCGCTCGCTTTCGCCGCTTCCGCTTTCCTGCCGAAAACGTTCTTCCTGTACCTGGAATACCTGTGGCTCCTGCTCCGCTCTCCGGCCTACGAGCCGGTCCTGTTGGCCTTGCTGGGCGCGGCAGCCATGCTGTTCATCGTGTTCCTGGTCAGCCTGCGGTACGCCTTCCCCCGGCAATTGATGGCAATTTATGAGTGATCACATCACCCCTTGACTCTCCCGTTACTGGAGGTTGTATAAAGTAAGCATGATCCGGATCGGACAGTTTTCCCGCATCAGCCAGGTCTCCATCAAGACCCTGCGTTTCTACGACGAACAGGGCCTGCTGCATCCCGCCAGCGTGGACGATTTCACCGGCTACCGCTACTACACCTTCGAGCAACTGCCGCGCCTGTACCGCATCCTGGCCCTGAAAGAGATGGGGTTCCCGCTCCAGCAGATCGGCCAACTACTGGACGAGGAGCTTTCCCCGGAGCAACTGAGGGGGATGCTGAAAGCCCGTCGGGCCGAGATACAGGCCAAAGTCCAGGAAGAGATGGAGCGGCTGGCCCGGGTGGAGGCCCGGCTGAGTCAGATCGAACAGGAGAGTTCCATGAATACGATCGAAGTCGTCATCAAGAAGGTCGAACCAATCAAGGTCGCCTCGGTACGGGACATCATCCCGGCTTACAGCCAGCAGGGGGCGTTGTGGAACGAGCTGGAAGGCTACCTGGCAATGCAGCGCATCCGCCCGAGCGGGCCGTGCTTCACGGTGTATTACGACGAGGAGTACAAGGAGCGTGACGTGGACGCCGAGGTGTGCGAGCCGGTCGAGGCCGACCTGACGGAGTTCCGCAACGTGAAGGTGCGTACCCTGCCGGGGATGGAGGTGGCTTCGGCCATCCACCGGGGGCCGTACACCACGCTGGGCCAGGCCGTCGAGGCCGTCATCCGCTGGACGGAGGCGAACGGCTACCGCATCACCGGCCCGGAGAGGGAGGTGTACATCCGCCCCGGCAAGAACGGCAGCCAGACCGACCCCGAAACCGTGACCGAGATCCAGTTCCCGGTCGAGAAGAAGTAGACACCAGCAAAGTCCCCGGTCATCCAGGCCGGGGACTGCGTTTACCAGCGTCCGTAATGCTCAAGCACCCCGGCCGCTCTTTCGGTGATGAAGGCGTTGACGCAATCCTTTTGGCCGATGGAGACGATGATATTCAAGGGTTTCTCGAGTTCCCAGAAACCGCCCGCCTTCATCCGGGAGCGCAGCAACGCCAGGGCGCGGGATATTCTCCCGTCTTGCGCGCCTTCCCTCGCCAGCAGCCACAAGATTTCGAGGAAATCGCTCTTGTAGAAATTGGGGAACGTTAGTTTGCCGATGTCGCGGTTAAGGAATTTGTCTCCATGGCGGGAACTGAAGCACACTTCGTGTTTTAGCACAAAATCAATACAGTTTTCGAGCAATCGTTGCGCCTCTTTGGTCCTTTGGGATTTGGGAATGAACGAGATCCCCTTGAGCAATTTGGTCACGCCCCAATAGCAGGTGTGCTTCCCATAGCAGGAGGTGTTCGAACAGTACGGATAGGTCTCCGGGGTCTTGAAACCCCCGTCGTCGAAGCGTTGGTGCGCGGCGAAAAAGCCGATGACCCCGTCCAGCGTTCTCGAATGGGACGCGCCGAAGTAATGGTGAAGGTAGAGCATGTTGCCGTTCAGGCAGGGGATGGGGAAGTGGCTCATGCCCGGCAGCCTGAAGATCCCGTGTTCGGGGTCGTAAAAGTGACCGGCAACGAGCCGCATGGACGGTTCGACCTGCGGGAGGGCGGCCGGCGCTCCGATGTCGGCGAGCAGGACCAAGGTCCAGAGCGTGGATTTGAAATTTGGCGAATAGTACACAAGCTCCGGCCGCTCGCGGGCCTGTCTCTCGTCGAATCCCCAGCGGAACAAATCATCCTGCTTGGCAAGGATCATTTCGATGGTCTGCTTTCGGATTTCGGTAATCCCGGTAGCCATAGCGGCCTCCAGTCGCACAGGGCGCAAGTGGTTAAGGATCGGGCGGCTGTGGGGGTAGCCCCGTTACAATTTATCAAACCCTTCTGGTTCAACATCGGGAGCCTTGCGAAGGATTTCCAGGAATTTTTCCCGACTACCACGCTGCGCTCGTTTTTCCAAGTATTCGATTGTAGAAATTGCAGCAATTTTCTCGGCCACCGCCAGCATGACAAATTGATTCGCCGAAATTCCTTCTTCTCTTTGACTTGGAAAACTCTCTACACAGGTTCTTGAATACCGTTAGTTAGATTTATTACGGCATTTGTTACTGCTTCATCTGCTGCACCTAATATGCGTTGGTATCGCTCAAACTCGCTCCCCAACACATGGGAAAAGAATTTGTTGCGCTCGGCCAGAGTATGCATTAATAAACTGACCAAATCCTTTTGATTACAGTATTCTGGTGGAACAATCGTATGGGCAATTGGCCCTAACACTCTAAAATAGACTTGCACGCTACCAGGGCTTAGGAATAGAGGCATATAGGGATGATGATTATGAAGATCCTTATACCATTCGACGACTTCGGGTATGTCCCAAAGGGATCGAACATCGTCATCGTAACCGTTGATGGCAATCACCATCCTTGCATAATTTCCATCTCCAGACTTTATCTGTGGCAGGCTGATGGAATTAATGAATTCAGTCAAAAAAGAATAATTCTTCCGCGCTATTTCCATCTTTCCAATTACAACATACGAAGTGCCAATTTTCTTTTCTTTAGCCGTCTGCGGTTTTTCGATTGCAGCAGTTTTGTGTGTAAGAGAAGAGCCGCATTTAACGCAAAAGTGATCTTTTGGTTGAACGATATTGCCACATTTTTCACAACGGTTTTCTGATTTCAATGGCTTACCACATTTTCGACAGAACTTATCCCCAGGCAATCCCACCGATCCGCAGTTGGAACAAATATGAGTGTTGACCTGTCCCATATTGCGCTCCTTTTATTGAAAGTACCGGTTTCATATCTTCTGACGTATTAAGGTGCTCAACTTTTGCGCAACCTCATTATATGTGCTGGAAGGCAACTTACAACCAAACTCTGCCTTTCTTGTTTTCCAATCAAGACTTTTCACCTGGTCAGATAAGATTGCTCCCTTGATTTCCAGATCATCGGGTATGAGGACTTCAAAGGGATACCCTTTGACTTGACTGGTAATTGGGCAAAGAATGGCTAACCCCACTTTTCCATTATAGGCAGCGGGGGACAAAACTAAAGCAGGGCGACGACCCGCCTGCTCGCGCCCTGCTTGTGGGTTGAAGGTGATCCAAACAATGTCACCGCTGTCAGGAATATACGCCATCGGTTACCAACCTTCATTTCCCAGAGCAGACCCTGTATCCACTTCCCGATGAATATTTTTCTTATTGATCCTCGCTAACAACTCATCGAGTGTCCAACTAGGCGCTTCGACCGGCGTAACGATAATCTGACCTTCGACGAGGCTGATTTCTACAAGCGAATCGTTTTCCAGTTGCGCATCCTGGGCAAACGCTTTTGGAATCCGTAAGGCAAGGCTGTTGCCCCATTTTTGGACTTTGGTCAGCATAAGGCTCTCCTTTCTGTCTCTACAAAAAAGATACGCCGTTTCGATTGATTCGTCAAGGGTTTTTTCTTGTTGTGCCAAGAACGCCCAAGTGGAGGACTTCCCCGAAAGGGGCGCGGCGGAGGCGTATCCTTGGGGTGACCGTCGCCGGGGACGCGCTTCGTCCCATCCGCCCACTGCCTTTTTCGAGACCCGGGGCTTTTTTCATTCAATTTTCCGCTTTACCCTTGACACGGCTGTTTATCGGTCGGCGCATTCTGACGTGATTACCTTCTCTCTTAATAAATAACTCCAAACTCTTTTATTAATATTGCTTTGCGTTCTTCTTCATCTTTTATGACTCGTTCTTGCCGCTTACTGTCATTTGTCTCAATCAAACGCATATCGCTAAGTGTCACTCGCCCGTCGGGTTTGGCTTTTGAACAGACCAGCCGCTGTGTAAAAATTGATTCTGGCGAAGTCTGATGATATTGGCACATTTCTGCAAAATCAACCAACTCATGCGGCTGTAGAGTGAAACGATATTGAGTTTCCCAGTTGCCATCCCCTTTGTTTTCTTTTAGTATAAAACGATTATCTTCATCACATAATTGATATGAACGCTTTCCTTGTTCTTGAATATCTCTTCTATCTACCAAGAGTGGCTGTCGGAATGAGTCACCGAACCCGACATCAACTAGCCACCTATCTTCAAGTAAAACCATCAAGGACATATGGTCAAAATCGGGTCCAAACCCGCCGCCTGCTTTGGCAACTCCCGCTGACAACAGCGTAACATTGAAGCCGAGTTGGCGCAACAGACTGGCAAATAGCCCGTTTAGTTCATAGCAGAAACCGCCACGTTGGCGAAAGACAATTTTGTCAAATAATGAATCTTCTTGAAGGATGATAAGTTCCTTCGCATGAATACTGAGATTCTCGAAAGGAACAGATAGCAAATGAGAAAGTTGCAAATCTCGCAGTGTTTCAATTGTAGGATGCAGTAATCCTTTGTAATGTATTCGTTCTAGGTATGCTTTTGTATCCATAGAAATACTCTACTTATTTCAGGAATGACTTAAGCGCCCAACTCGCGATTCAGCAGTTCGCAAACACCTTTTGGGTAAACCGCATAACGTCCCAATCGCCGGGAACGCGCTTCGTCCCATCCGCCCACGGCCTTTTTCGAGACCCGGGGCTTTCTTCATTCAATTTTCCGCTTTACTCTTGACACGGCTGTTTTTCGGTGGCCCGCATTAACTTATATCCAGCGACGTGTTTTTTCGCAATACTTCTGATATAACTCTCCATGCGTTTTTGCAAGAAACTCTTCTTCGAGCCGAACCTGGATTTGTATTAGCATATCGCCAACTACAACTATTGCAAATGTAATTGCGTTTGGCAATATAAAAAATAAGCCTAGCAAAGTCAACCGCATTCCCAGAAAAATGGGGTTACGAGACAATTGAAAAATACCAGTTTGCACCAAAACCGTTTTATGGTTTACGTCAATTCCAATGCGCCAAGAATTTCCCATTTGTGCTTGAGCAATGAATGTCCATAAAAACGAGCCAATTAACAAGCCTAATCCTAAATATACAAGGAGCGAATGTTTTAGCCAGGGAATGGGTGTAAGATATTGATACCCGTTTGTCCAAAAAGAATAGACCCCGACAACGATGGCACACGTGAGAAGAGTTATCCGAAATAGCCGACCGACAAAATCATGAACACTGTCGGTTTTTTCGAACATATAGGGTTTTACTCCCGTTGTTTTCCATACAACGAAGGAACGCCAAAAAAGCGCTATAGCAAAATACATAACGAGATAAATTGGGAGAAAAAACTTAAGGATTGTGTCCAATGAAAATATCCTTTGTATAGTTGGAAGTGTTGTTTTCAGACGACTCAATTCTGAAAAGGCGGGCTAACGATGCGATAAACAAGAATTCCTTGTAAAACATCCCTGTGCGGCCTGTTATCCAGAACGAACCCGCATGAAAGCTTATGTCCAAAATTATACGTCCATTCCTATCAAGAGACAACAAGTGCCCCGGTCCGATTGCAGCGCGGTGGGCTGACCGTCGCACCCGCGCTCGCCGCAGGTGCGGTGTTGCGAAGCATCCCGGCAGGGTTTGATCTTTTACACAACACGCGTGATCTTTTGCCCGGCAAGGCTGATCTATAAGAAATCACGTTTGTTGGGCAGGTCAACACGTATGATTTCTTATAGATCAAGCCTGATTTGTTACTCAACAGGCTTGATTTGTTACTCAACACGTCTGATTTGTTACCCGGCAGGCTTGATTTATTACTCAACACGTCTGATTTATTACTCAACAGGCCTGATTTGTTACCCAACAGGCCTGATTTGTTACCCAACAGGCCTGATTTGTTAGACCATATCGGTGATAACACAGAAACA
>DIDQ01000157.1:0-32018 GCA_002418215.1 Anaerolineales bacterium UBA5796 | reverse complement strand
CCTTCGGGACGTTCTTCCCAAAACGTGATGCAAACCTTTTAAGCCACTGAGACACGGAGACGCGGAGAAAAAGAAGAAAAAACTCCGTGACTCCGTGGCAAAAATCGGACTGCAATGACACCACGCCCCACGCAACACGCAACATGTAATACGCCTTACGGCCCCGTCGTGAAGTTCTGGGTGAACGGCAGGGAGGCGAGCATGCAACCGTCCACCTGCGAGAGGGTGGAGCGCACCATGATCTGGTATCCGGCCAGGGGGTCCAGGGGCGCATCGGGGACGAAGGTCGCCGTCCGCGTGGCCGGGTCGTAGGTCCGGGTCCCGCTCACGTCCGCCCCGCCGCTGCCCGGTATCAGGCGCAGGTTGTTCGGGTCGGTCACCGAGGCCGCGCACATATCCCGGTTGAACGTGACCACCACGTTCGTGTCCAGGGGCACACCGGTCGCCCCGTCGGGTGGCGTGATGCCCTGGACGAAGTTCCCCGTGTCGAAGCCGGGCGAGTCGTCGTCGAAGATCAGGCCCGTCCCCGCGCCCTGGGCGATGGTCGCGTTGACCGGGTTGGACAGGACGACCGAGAACGCCTCGTCAGGTTCGGCGTCCGGGTCGGCGCAGACGGTGACGGTGACGTTGCGGGAGGTGGCCGAAGGCGGGAACGAAAGCGTGCCGGACGTGTGGGCGAAATCCGCTCCCGGACAGGATGCCCCGCCGACAGCCGATCCGTCCTGGGTGGCATAGTCCACCGTGACGGTATTCGCCGATGCGCCGGAAAGCGTCACGGTGAACTGGTAGGAACCCGACCCTGAGTTCTTCTCGAACGCCGACTGGTTCGAGACCGAAAGCGACGGCAGGGCCGGCGCGGCCGTGGCGGTGGCTGTGCTGGTGGCGGTTGCCGTGGCCGTATCGGTTGCGGTCGCGGTGGACGTGGGGGTGGCCGTCCTTGTGGGCTTGCTTGTGGAGGTGGCGGTCGGCGTGGGAGTCTTTGTCGGCCTGCGCCGTTTCGTCGGCCTGGGCGAAGCGGTAAAGGTCGGGGCGAAGGTCGCCGAGGCGGTGGCTGTCAGGCTGGGGGTGGGCGTGAACGTCCTGAACGGCGTGAGGCTGGGGAGGACGATCCAGGCCGTGGGGCTGGGGGTGGTCGTTCCGGCGGCGGTCGGGCTTGGCGGCGGGGCGGTGGAAGTGGGTTCGGGAAGGGTCGGCGTCCGGGAGCGATCGGCGGGTGTAGCCGTCGGGATGGGCGTTTGCAGGACGGCGGTCATGGTTGCGATGCGGGAGCGGATTTCCTGGGTGGGCGCCCCGTTATCAATCAGGGCTGCCTCGATGATGCCCAGGCCGACGTTGGGGATCAGGCGCGAGTCGGCGCTGTAATCTGCATACCGGCCGGAATGGATGGCGGCAGGGAATAACCCGTCTTCACTGCCTGCCTGCGTCCACCAGGAGATGGTGAAGAGGCACAGGCAGAGCGCGCAGGCCAGGAAGGATAGCAAGAGCAATATCCCCAGGCGGTTGTTATTGCGAGGCACGAAGCAATCTCCTCAATTTGCGCCTTCGTGGTGAATACCTGTCCATCAAGTCTTCACTCTCCGATGATCTCCAGGAACCGGTCCACCACAGACGGATCCAGTTGCCGGCCCTTTTCGGCGAGGATCGTCTCCCGGGCCTCTGCCGGGCTGAACGCCTTGCGATAGGGCCGGTCGAAACTGATCGCGTCCCAGGTATCCACCACCGCAAAGACGCGGGCAGCCAGGGGTATCTCCTCTCCCTTCAGGCCGCGCGGATAACCGCTGCCGTCCCAGCGTTCGTGGTGGCAATAGGGGATGTCGAGCGCCGGGCGCAAGTATTCGATGGGGGCAAGCATTTGCAGCGCATACTCAGGATGTTTTCGCACGACGCGCCACTCTTCTTCGGTCAGCGCGCCGGGCTTGTTCAGGATGGCATCCGGGATGCCCATCTTGCCGATATCATGCAGGATCGCCCCGCGCCGGATGTGGATGATCGCCTGTTCCTCGATACCCGCCTCACGCGCCAGCCGGACCGTCAAGTCGGTTACCCGCTGCGAATGGCCCTCGGTCAGCCTGTCCTTCAGTTCGAGCGCCTTCGACCAGCCTTCCAGGGTACGGTCGTAGGCGTTCAACAGGTCTTGCTGGGATTGTTCCAGGCTTGTGACCATCTGGTTGAAAGTCCGGGCCAGGACGGCCACCTCGTCATTGGTAATAGGCGGGACTTGTACACTCAGGTTGCCCAACATCACCTGCTCGGAGGCTTGCACCAGGCTGGAGATCGGGCGCGCAATCGTGTTGGCAATGTTGACGCCCACCAGGATGATCAGGATGAACGCCGACCCGGCCAGGACGGCGATCTGGAGCCGGGTCGGGAAACTGACGGCCACGATATTGTTGCGGGCCAGTGAAATGCCCAGCAACCCCATGTCCGCTTTCGCCCTGCCCTCCCAGGGGACGATCATTTCCTGGTAACTGATGTCGAAGACGAGCAACTGGCGCTGGTTGTCAGCATCCCGGCGGCCGATGCCGGTCTCCTGGTTTTCCAGGATGGTATGGGCAAAACCGGTTTCGAGCGCCCGCGGGTTGAGAAACGTGCTGGTGAGAAGGTTCCCCTCAAGGTCATAAAGCGTGATCTGGGCCAGCGTTTCCGCCCTCATTTCCTGGGCGAGCTTATCGAGCGATTTCCCCACCAGGATGATCCCGACCATCTGGCCGGATGGGTCGTTGACCGGCCCGGCGGCGTAGAAGAAATCTCCCCAGCCGGTCCGCGCAAAGCCTGAATACTTGTCGCCCAGGGGGTCAATCTGCCTGCTGGCCACCTTTTGGACAAAATCCCATTGGGAAAAGTCGGTATCGCCGCCGGCCACGAAATCATATTCTTCGATCAAACCTTCCGGGCGGTGGCGCATGGCAAGGATGGGCCTGCCCTGGGGGTCGAGGAACTGCAAGTCATCCTCCCGGTTGTTGACCGCAATGCCATAAGCCAGGGTCCGGATCCTTTCGGCGTTACTCTGGCGAAACGCCTCGGCCATCCCCTCGGCATTGGATAACAGCCGCAGGGTCTGTAAGCGGGCTTCCTCCTCGAGCACCATCCATTCTGAAGCCAGTTGGCTGCTTTCGAGTAACTGGTTGGTGAAGCGCTCCTCGATGGTATCGAAGATCAACTGGGTGATCACCAGCGCGGCTCCGAACGCCAGCCCGATCGCCATGAGCAGGAAGGGCAGCGTAATCTTGATGCGTATGGGCATACGCACCACGGAATCCTCCCGGTCTTTTCGGAATCTGTCGCGGAAAAGCCTGTAAATGGTATCCATAAATGACAATCCACGATGTCACTGCGAGTGAAACGCTTGCCCAGAGCAAAGCGTGGGGCCTGCCCAGGGCAAAGCGTGGGGAGAAGCAGTCATCCGCAATGCAGGGAAGATTGCTTCGGGCGGGGAAGAACGGCCGGCCCTCGCAATGACACTATTGATGAGTATATTCTACCTGAGGGGCGCGGCCTCTTTTTTCCCGTTACATTTGCCTATCAAAGCTGTAAAGGTTTTCCCCCATCCGCTGCCCTATCCGTTTCTCCGCTTCCTCATCCGTTGCCCCCACCCGTTGCCCTCTCCGCTGCCTACCTCGCAATCTGGTTCAGCGGATTATTCCCGTCCCAGGCCTCCACTTCTTCCGCGCCGCGGCGCAAGAAACCGTCATATTCGTTCCCCGTCCCACTCGAAACCCAGCCGTCGAGCGCGAACGGCGTCGGCCCGTCTGCCGGGACCCACTCCCCGTTGTAGCGCCGGGCCAGGTGCAGGTGCGTCCCGTTCGAGAAGCCGCCCTCGCACGAAGGATGCCCGATCCGGTCTCCTGCCTTTACAAAAGTCCCTGCCTCCACCCGCTCGCGGCTTTCCACGTGCATGTAGAGCAGCGTCCAGCCGGTCTGTTCGTAGCCGTCGCCGTCCAGGTCCTGGATCACCACCCCCTCCCCGGTGCGCACGATCATCCCGTCTGCCGCTGCCAGCACCCAGGCCTCCGACACGATGCAGCCCTGGGCCTCTCCCGGCGGGGCGAAATCCAGCGCAGCCCAGCCCGACCCTGTATCCCAGCCCCCGTGCGGGCCGCCGGTAAACGCCCAGGTCTCGCCTTTGGCGAACGGCAACTGCATCACCGGCTGTTTCAAGGCCGGCGGCAGGAGCGGCTCGATGGCGTAGTCGAAGGGGAAACCGAACAGGTAAAAATAAGTCGTAAAAAGACCCTCCAGGCTCACGTCTGCGTCCCAGGCTGCCCGTCCATCCAGCTTCGAGAAGAAATGCTGCACTGCGGCCGTCCCGGCGTTGATGTTGGGAGAGGCCGTCACCACCGTCCCGTCGGCCAGCACCCACGAATACACCGCCCCAACCCGCCAGAGGTAATAGCCGCGGTTCAACTCGTTCGCCGCCCAGGTCAATTGGCGGAACAGCCCGGCGTGGTACGCATCCACATAGCCGAGCGGGAAATCCGTGTTGGGCGCGCCGGGGCCGCTTACCCAGCCGCTCTGGTGTTCGATCAGGGCGATCAGCAGGCGCGGGTTTACCGAGTAGTGCTGCGCCACCCAGGTGACGATCTGCGCCGCGCTCAACTCGTCGCTGCCCACCAGCTCGGTGTACCCGGCCAGGAACCCGCCCTGGCTCTCGATGAAAGCAGCCGGATCGAGCGTGGCGCTGTATGGGCCGTAGACCAGTTCCGAATCCGGGATGATCTTGAACGGCGCGCCTTCCGCGCTGGGCGCGCTGACCGGGATGACCAGCGCCTGCCCCACGTCCAGCGAGTTCGGATCGCTCAACCCGTTGGCCTGCATCAGCGTTTCGAGGCTTAGCGCGTACCTTTCGGCGATCCCGCCCAGCGTATCCCCAAATTGCGCCACGTACTCCTCGGTCTCGCTGCGCGGGGTGGGGAGCAGGTGCGGGTTATCGGGCGTGGGGGTCACGATCGGCGTGCCGGGGCCGCGGGTCGGCGGCAGGGGCACGGTAAAGGTCGAGGTAGCGGTGGCATACAACAGGTCCGGCAGCGAAGCGGTGGGGGAGCCTCCGCCAGCCACCGTGCCGGGCACGGGCCTGGTGCAGGCCGTCAGCGGGAGGGCAAGCGTCAATATCCCAATCATAATGCGGCGGTTCATGCAGCGATTTTACCATCAGGCCCTGGCTGCGAGGGCAGGTTTTTGCGCTCCAGGTAGCACACCCCGACTTTTGTATCAACGACAGGAGACGCTGGCCTCCGTTATAATAAGACTGGATTGGTCTTGTTTTATTGGCAGGCTTTACGGGTGTCCCTGATGTCGAGTTCTTACTACCTGGTTCGCAAATTCGAGCGGGCTTATGCAGCCTGGGGGAAAGGGGTCTACCAGCTATTCAAGCCCGGCGCGGGAGAGAAGACGATCCTGTTCATCCTCGGCTGCCAGCGCTCCGGCACGACCTTGATGGCGCGCATCTTCGATAAGGACCTGTCCACCCGCTGTTATCCCGAATTCAGCAGATTGACCTCCCATGACCGCCAGCCCGGACGCAGGGGCATCCGCCTGAACCCGCTGGAGCATCTCGCCGAAGAATTCCAAAAGGTGCGGGCGCCGCTGATCGTGCTCAAGCCGCTGGTCGAATCGCAGAACGCCCCCAGGCTGCTCGATTTCTTCGATGGGAGCCGGGCGCTCTGGGTCTACCGCCATTACCGGGACGTGGCGGTCTCGAACCTGCGCCATTTCAACCGGGAGAACGGCATCAACGACCTGCGCCCGATCGTCGGGGGCGAACCGGGCAACTGGCGGGCCGAATTCGTCAGCGACGAGGTGCGCCGGACGGTCGCCGGTTTCTTCTCTGAGCAGATGGACCCCCTCGACGCCGCCGCCCTGTTCTGGTACGCGCGCAACAGCCTGTTCTTCGAGCGGGGCCTGGACCGGAATCCGATGGTTTTCATGTGCCGATATGAGGAACTGGTCCGCAAGCCGCGGCGGGTGCTGCGCGGCCTTTACCGGCGGCTGGGCCGGCCCTATCCCGGCGATGCCATCATCCGGGACGTCCGCCCTCCCTCCCCGGACAGGGATGATGCTCCCCGGCTGTCCCCCGGCGTCGAGGCCCTGGCCGCTCCCCTGCTTGCCAGGCTCGATGCTGCCTACGGCGAAAAAGGGCCGTTGGCGTAAAGCTGCTGCCAAAAAGAACAGGCTGCCCTGCGAAGGACAGCCTGTTCTTTTTGGCGGGGTCCAACATCTCCTGATGTTGGCGGTTCCAGGCCCTAAATCCGTCTTGAGCGGGCGTTATTGATCAGCGCCACCAACAGGATGACGAAGATCAACCCGGCTGCGACGCCCAGGGTTGGCAGGATCCAGGCGGGTTGGTTGGCGGGCGGGGGTGTCAGGTCTAAATCCGTTGGCTGCTGGATGACCGGCGCCTCGGCCGGCGGCTGCTGGGCGATTTCCTCCAGCGGCTGGCCGAGCCGTGTATCCGCAGTCCGCACCTGGGTGCGGTTGATCACCGCGAAGTTCCCGGCCAGTTGGCCGCGCAGCGGGGAATCGGCCAGGGACGAGGCGGCCCAGCCAATGCCTTCGGGGGTGTTCCCCAGGGCGGCGAAGACCACCCGTTCACTGTTCCAGGGGGAGGTCAGCAATTCCACGTAACCTTGCGACACCTCCGCCGGGATGCGGTAAGCGACCTGGGAGTGGTCGTTGGTCGCCTGGTCGCTGCCTTCCGCAAACGGGACGGGCAGGGCCGGGTTCAACTCTCCCATGACCGACATCCCGCTTGGGCGTCCGATCACCACCAGGTTGTAGTTTGCCAGGTCATCCGCGGTCTGCTCGCCATCGAAGAAGACCACTGGCATCGAGATCGGCCCGTTGCTGCGGTCGCCCAGGTATTTGGCGACCTGGAGGGCCGCCTGCCACGAAGCCGGGTCGCTGCCCTGGAGGATGAATCCCACGCTGCCGAGGGTCGAATCATACGAGAGTGGGGAAGGGTAGTTGCCCAGGTCGAGCAATTCGACCGTGTTCATCTGGATGCTGGTGAAAGGCAGGAACAGGCGTGATTCGGGCCAGATGACCGCGAACAGGCCTTCCAGGGTCGGGTCGGCGCAGTCGTCGGTCGGTTCGAGGCTGACCCGCACGTCTAT
The DNA here is from genome assembly GCA_002418215.1 of Anaerolineales bacterium UBA5796. Classification (GTDB taxonomy): domain Bacteria; phylum Chloroflexota; class Anaerolineae; order Anaerolineales; family Villigracilaceae; genus UBA5796. Next base: position 24,909 of record DIDQ01000157.1, on the reverse strand, counting down.
CCGGTTATTGCCGGGCAAGACCAGTGACTGCGGCAGGGCGAACTGGACGTTGTTGATCGCCTTGGCGGCCGTTTCGGCGGTGAACTTGATGCTGCCGATCGGCTGGTTGTTGAGCAGCACCACCATCCCTGAAAGGTTGTAGTCTATCAGGGCCGAATGCCCGTAGGCCAGGTCCAGGAAAGCTTCAGCCGAGACGGTGCTGCCGGGCGGGACGAAGAAGTTGTACCCGGCGGTGCTGACCCCGCGGTCCGTCAGGATGTCCCGCGCATACCCCAGGTCTGCAAAGGTCTGGTCTGAGACGAGCGGGCTGGATACCGGCAACTCCTGCACTTGTTCGATGATCGCCAGGTTGGGCGCGCTGTTCGATTGCAGGATGCCCGTGCTGATCGCCTGGGCGGCCTTGACCACCCCTGCGTCGCTGTTGCCGCTCACTACCAGCGCCATCCTGCCGGCGTTCCAGGGCGAGTTGACCATCTGGACCACGCCGTCATCCGGGCTGCCGCCGGCCGGGGAGAATGCGCCATTGGTCAACGGCAGCGCCAGGTCAAGCTCTGCCAGTTGCGGGATCGAAGCAGCCTTGCCGACGAAGATGATGTGGTCGTTTGCCTGTTGCAGGTCGCTGAGCTGGCTGGCGGTGGTCAGGCCCAGCCCCAACTGGCTGGAAGTAAGGTTGCCAAGCCCGGCCGCGACCGACATGGCGCTTTGCAGTTCTGCCGCGCTGGGCTGGTCTGGCACGACGACCGTGGCGAAATCGGGATAGATCGTATCCTGGAAGATCGGGCGCGGGAAGTTGATCAGGTCGGTGCTGGGCTGGACGCTTTCATAGGTGAAGGCCAGCCGGGTTCCGGTGTTGATCACCACGTTCATGTGCTGGTTGGCCTGGCAGGAAATCCCGCTGTCCAGCTCGAAGCGGAGTTCCATCCGTCCGTCGGAGCGGGGCGAGACCAGCGCAGCCTGCGGGATGGTCACGCTCAAGTCGAAGGTGCCGAGGCTGCTGATGGGCAGGATGCCGACCGTGTTGCGGTTGAAGCGGACGGTGAGCAGCCCGCCATAGACCGCCGGCGCGTCGCCCGTACTGGCGGCGTTGAAGGCGGCGGTCACGTTCAGGTCCAGTTGGGCGTCGCCGGTCATGGACCAGTCGGCGGGCAGGCCGAAGTAGAGGGTGGTCGAGTCATACGGTCCGAGCAATAAGATCTCGGTCCCTTCGAGCTGTCCCAGAGTGATGATCCCGTCTGCCGGCAGGGTCTGCGCCTGCGCCGGGCCGAAGTTTGCCCCCAGCAGCGCGAACAGCAACGCCAGCGCAATGGATAAGGTGGTAAATTTTTTAGTCATTTCGTCCTCCGATAAGTTGGTTACCGATTTTGAGCGATGAAAAGAAAATCTCTGTGCCTATAAATAACGGCGTATGAGACCGTGCATGTAGCTGGTCAGGATCGGCCTGGCCAGCGGCGCAACCATGCGCATATTCTTGCGCCGGGCAAAATCCCTTTCGTCCATGCACCATTTGAAGATCGCCTCGCAGGCGCAGTAGAAGTCGAGCAGGGCGGGCTGGAACTCTCCCGGTTCGAAATAACTTTCCACTACCGCTTGCTGGCTGAGCGCCAGGAGTTTCCGGGTGAAGACCCCGCCGGTCAGCATGGGGATCGGCTTGAGGTGCAGGTCTATCAGCAAGGTGGACAGGTCGCCGTACACGGATTGGCGGTTGGATTTGACTCGCGGATCGAGCACGCAGACCTGTCCTTGCGGGGTGACAAGGATGTTCGAACCGTGAAAATCGCCATGCAGGTGGGCTGTCGGTTCGATCCCTGAAAACTTTTCCATCCGCGCCCGCAGGGTTGCCAGGTTGTCCCCGGCGCGGGCGCCGAGGTGGGCGGCGACGTCATCCGCAACCTTGTCGAGCCGGGCTGTCATCAATTCAAGCGAGACGGGGCCAACCTGGCGGAGGCCGACCTCGTCATGGTAATGCCTCAACCAGCGGGCAGCCTTCCGCAGGTGGCCGACGAATTGGCCGGTTGCTCCAGGCTGGCTGAATCCCGCCTGCGGCTTGATCAAAAAGGTGCGCAACGCCTGGGCTTCGATCTCCAGCATGACGATGGCATTCCAGGTCTCCAAAAATCCAAGCGGATGGATGGCGACGCAATCGGGGTCGTTGATCCGTTCGAAGGCTTGCCAGGTCGTCCGCAGTTGCTCGTATTCATTCCGGGCAGGCTGGCGCAAGGTTTCGTCGGCCAGGGCGGCTTGCAAATCCAACTGGTTGGGTTTGTGCGGGATCTTTACCAGTAAATGGATGGTTTCCCGGCCGCACTGCGCCGGGTAACGGGCAATGATCGAATGGGCGAATGTGCGCCATTCGGGCGTTTGGGATGCGTCGAAACGCGTCCCGGCCCCAAACCATCCTGGGATGGATTCTGCCAGCACGGCAGCGATTTCAGCGAATACTTTTTGGTTCTGTTCGTTCACGGCGCGTCCTTGGTCAACCTGCCACCACCTGTTCGATGACATTACTCAGCCTGGCGGCTACGATCGGCCAGGTGAATTCTTTCTCGAGGTGGGAGCGTCCGCTGGCGCCCAACATGCGGCAATAAGCCCGGTCAGAGAGTAACTGTGCGAGAGCTTGGCTGAGCGCCTCCGGGTTTTCGGGTTCCACCAGCAGGCCGGTCTTCTCGTGCAATATGATCTCTTCCATCGGTTGGCCCGTAACGCCGATGCAGGCGATCCCAAAGGCCATCGCTTCCAGGATGGCGTCGCCCCAGGTTTCCAGCCGGGAAGGCAAGACGAAAACGTCGGCCAGGGGAAACTGGCTGCGGATGATCTCCCGGTTGAAGCCGGACTCGATCACCTCCACGTGGGTCATGGGCAGGCCGTGGCTGCGGGGCAGACGGGTGACCATCACCAGGCGGCTTTGGGGGATGGACTTGCGGACTTCAGCAAAAGCTTGTAGCACCAGGTCGCCGCCTTTACGGTAGAAATCCGTTCCGATAAAAAGGATCCTCGGCGGGCCGCCGATGGGCCGGGTCACGGCATCCGGCAGCAGGCCCAGGTTTGCGCCGCCGCCGACCACACTGACTTTATCGCGCCTGATCCCATAGTCGTCCACCAGGGATTGGCGCACGGCATTCGAGCGCACACACACGTGAGCAGCATTGTCGTAGGCGCGCTGTTCCAGTGTCAGCCACTCGTTCAATTTGTCGCCGCGAAACGGCGACCGTTTACCCTCGCGGTGCTGTGCTGAAAGCCGGGAGGTGTAATCCGTATAGATCACGTTTGGCACGGCCTCCTGGCTGAATCGCGAGTCGAACATCGCTCCGAGCTGCAAGACGGCATCCACATCCTGGTGGGCTACCCAGCGTGAGGCCGTCATCGAACGCAATTTGAAGGCTGCCGGGTGTTTCGAGTAGCGTTCCCGCCACGAGCGCCAGACCGGGTGCAAGGTCTTGAGGGCGGTTGAAACCCGGCTCAAGCCTTGCAGGTTGGCATCGAAGACACCGGCCAGGGTAATGTGACGGTGCAGGGAACGCACAAGCTGTCCATATTTGACCTGCATCATTGAGTCTTTGCGTAAATTACCTTTCATGCTCACCAGTACACGAGTGTCAGATCTTTCGGGACTCATAAGGTTATTCCTGTTTCCTCGCAGAAGCGGCGTACACCTGTTCGTAGAGTTCCTGGATGTTGGCGATCATGCGCCTCTGTGTAAAATGCTGTTCCAGCCGTTGACGTCCAGCCTGGCCCAGCGCCCGGGCGTGCTCCGTATTCGATAAAATGATCCCCAGCGCTTCGGCCATTGCCTGCACGTCTCCGATCGGGACCAGCAAGCCTGTTTCGCCGTTAAGGACAGCTTCCGCGGCCCCTGAAACCCGGTTCATGACCACCGGCAGGCCGGCGGCCATGGCCTCCAGCACCGAGAGCGAAAATCCTTCCCAGTGCGAGGCGAGCACGAAGCAGTCCAGGGCGTTCAATACAGCCGGGATGTCCCTTCGCAGCCCGGCAAAATGGAAGACTCCCTCCAACCCCAGCGAGCGGATGAGCGCAATAGTCTCATCCTGCAGTTCGCCATCCCCGGCCCACACAAAATGCGCCTCCGGGCGCCGCTCGTGGACGAGAGCCGCCGCCCTGACAAAATCTGCGGGAGCTTTTTGCCGGCTCAAGCGGCCGACCGCCCCGAAGAGGAAGGCGTCTTCGGGTACGCCCAACGACCGGCGGGTTTTGCCCCGGTCGAATTCCCCGTCGAACTGGCGCAGGTCAATCCCGGTATGGATCGTGACAAGCTGCTCCTCCGAGCCGACCCGGTAACGTTTGGCAAGCTTGCGCTCCTCGTTGCAGACGGTGATGATCCGTTGGGTCAGGTAGCGGGCAGTGAAGCGCTCCACTGCGGCATACAGGCGGGCCTTCCAGCGGGCGATCCCGTCATGGAAGGCGAACCCGGCCGGCCGGTAAATCGCCGGGATGCCGGTGCCGGCAGCCGCGGTCCGGGCCAGGAATCCCGGCTTTGAGGTGTGGGCGTGGATCAGGTCGAAATGCCCCTGCCGGATCAGGCGGCGCAGCTTCCACCAGACCCGGGCGTCGCCCAGGGGATTGATCTTATAGCGCGCCATTTGCAGGCTGACGGCGCGCACGCCGTCCACCTGCGAGAGTTCTTCGGCCAGTTCTTCGGCCCCTTCCGACAGGCAGACGGCGGTAATTTCGAAGCGTTCCTTGTCCAGGCCGTTGACCAGCCAGCGCAGGTACTGGCCCACGCCGCCGGTAGATTTCGAGACCTGCAGAATGCGCAGCCCGGCCATCATCCAACCCTTGCCTTTCGCAGCAGGGACAGATACAGGCGGGAGGTGGCTTCGACCATGGCATCAATGCTGTAATGGGCCTTCACGTGGGCAAACCCGGCCCGTCCCATTTGCAGGCCCAGGGCAGGATTGTTGATCAATTTCAGGCAGGCAGCCGCCAGCGCGTCGGGGTCTGACGGCGGGACGATGATCCCGCTCACGCCATGCTCCAGCACACCGGGAATGCCGCCGACTTCGGTGGCGACCACCGGCAGGCCGGCAGCCATCCCTTCCAGGAGGGCCACAGGCAGCCCCTCCCAAAGGGAGGAGAAGACGAGCATATCCAGCGCGCCGTAAATGGCGGGGATGTCTTTGCGCGCCCCGGTAAAATAGACCACCTCCGCCAGGTCGAGGGCCGCGGCCAGGTCGGCCAGGGAGGCGCGTAACGGTCCTTCACCGGCGATCAGGAAACGGGTCCTGGGCGCTTTCTCGGTGATCAGGGCCGCAGCGTGCAGGAAGTTTTCGTGGTCCTTTTGCCCGGTCAGGCGGGCCACGATCCCCAGCACCGGCGCATCTGCCGGGATGCCGAATTCCTGGCGGATGGCCGGGCCAAGCTCTTTGGCATCCATAAAGCGTTCGATGGGGATGGCGTTGGGGATGGTGGTCACTTTTTTTTCGTCAAGGTGCGCGTAGCGGACGGCGTGGTCGCGGACTTCGTCGGAGACGGCGATGATCTCGTCGGCGAAACGGGCGGTCAGCCCGTAAGTGCGCCCCAGCACGGGGTTCCTGGCCCAGTTGTGGCAGTTGTGAAGGGTGGATACGACGACCGGTACGCCGGCCAACCGGGCAGCCAGCCGCCCGTGGAAGTCGCTCTTGAACAGGTGGGTGTGGACCACGTCCGGGCGCTCGCGGCGGATCTCGCGCCATATACGCAGGAGCAGGATCGGGTCAATGCGGCCCAGGCGATGCAGGCGTTTGACCGGCACGCCCATGCTGTTGATCTCCTCGGCAATCGGGCCGGGCGTGCTGTAACGGGCGCTGACCTTGTAGCCGCGCGCCAATAATCCGCGGGTGAGGTCACGTAACAGGACCTCGGCGCCGCCAAAGTTCAAACCGTCTATGATCTGCATGACACGGACTGCGTGACTCATGCCGTCTCCAGGAGGTGTTCATACAGGGCGTGGTACTGCCGCCCGACGACCTTGAAATCGTAGCGGTTTTGGATGCGCTGGCGTGCCATGGTCCCCAGGCGGGCGCGTTCTCCCGGGTCTGAGGCGAGGCGGACCAGCGCTTCAGCCAGTTCATAAATGCTGCCGGGCGCAACCAGCAGCCCGCAGTTGCCGTCTTCCAGCACGGTGGGCGAGCCGCCCACGGCAGTTGCGACACAGGCCAGCCCGGCCGACATGGCTTCGAGCAGGCTGTTGGAGATGCCTTCTGCCAACGAGGGCAGGACGAAGATGTCGGCTGCATCGAGATAGGGCCGCACCTCGCTGACCGGATCATGGAACAGCACGTGCCGGCTGATGCCGAGGGCTTCGGCCTGGCTGACCAGGCCCGGTTTTTCGGCGCCGTGTCCGAGCAGGATGAGCTGCAGGTCGGGGCAGGTGTTCAGGGCCTGTTGCAAGGCCAGCAGCAGGCCGGGCAGGGCTTTTTGTTCGGCCAGCCGCCCGGTGTACAGGATCGTGGTCCTGTTTTGGAGGCCGAGGGATTGCCGGGCGGTGGGTTTGTCGAAGCAGGGCAGGAACTCCCCGGCGTCTATGCCGTTGTCCATGCGCAGGACCCGTTCTCGGGCGAAGCCGTCGGCGATGGCCTCGTCCTCCATCTCCGGGTCGAGGGTGATGATGATATCGGCCCAGCGGCGCAGGATCGCCATCCGCAGCCGCCCCCGCCAGGATTGGCGCGAACGCTGCACGTCGCCATACGCGGCGCTGTTGCCGAACTTGACGATCACGCGTTTGCCCAGCAGCTTCCCGGTCAGCGCGGCGGCGACGGCGGGCGAAAAGGCCAGGTGGGCGTGCAAGATGTCATAGGTCTTCTGGCGGCTGAACAAAGCCTGCATGGCCGAAAGTGTGAAGGTCAAGGTTTTCATCTTGCCGGGTCCAACCTGCGGCAGGCGGTAAACCTCGAACCCGTCCCGCTGTTCGCGCTTTGGCAGGTCCCCGACCCGGCGGGTGAGTACGCCCGTTGGCACTCTTTGGGCGGCCAGGTAAGCGGCCAGGCGTTCAGCCTGTCGTTCCGCGCCGCCGGTTGGCAGCGGCGGGAAATAATTGACCAGCATCATCACGCCCTTCACGACATTCCCTCCTGCGCCCGGTCGTATGTATGCAGCAGTTTTTCGAACCAGGCTCGCGCGGAATAGTTTTCGTCCACGAATTTACGGGCGGATCGCCCCATACTGGAGCGTTCATCGGAATTGCCCAGCAAACGGGTGAGCGCGACGGCGAAGGCTTCCACGTGGTTTGCCTCGACGAGAAGCCCGTTACCGTTCGAGAGCAGTTTTTCGGCGTCCCCAACCCTGGTCGCCACCACCGGCAGCCCGGCTTCCATGGCTTCGAGCATGGCAATTGACAGGCCTTCCCAAAGGGATGAATTCAGGAAAATATCGCTGGCGGCCAGCAGGCGCGGCACGTCGGAACGCGGGCCGATAAGATAGATGTTCCGTTCCAGGCCCAGTGAATGGATTTGGTCTTTGAGTTCTGCTTCCAATTCACCTGCGCCGATGATCGCCAGGGCAGCCTGTGGGTGAGCTTTGACTGCCAGGGCAAAGGCGTTGAGCATGTCTTCGTAGCCTTTTTGGGCAGTCAGCCGTCCGACGGCAACCAGCAGCGGGCGGGCGGGATCCTCTACCAGTTCCGCGCGCAGCGCCTGGCGCTCTTCGTTGCAGAGTCTGATCCCGGGCGTCACTGCATTGGGGATGACGTCAATCCGATCAGGCTTGACGACGTTCGAGAAAGCCTTCGCCACGTTTTGGCCGACGGCGACCACGCGTGTAGCGCCGTTGCGCAGGCAGTAATGTTCCATGGATTGGCGCATCCCGGTCCGCCCCTGAGAGCGCGCCCTGGTATTGTGCAAGGTTGCAATCCTTGGGATGTGCGCTATCCCGCCGGCCATGCAGCCGTAAATGTTGGCGTGCGAAAGGTGGGTCTGGATAACGTCAATATGTTCTTTTTTCAGGAATTCCGCAATGGTGGGGACAGCCCTGGGGTCATAGATTTTGGTAAACGGGAAGACAACAACCTGTGCGCCGGCTTTTTCCAGCATTTCAGGCAGCGGGCTTCGGGAGGCGTCGGGTTTAACCCCGATGACCACCGTCTCGACATCGAAATAGTGGGCGGTCTTCGCGAAGGTGAGCAGCAGGGTTTGGGCGCCTCCCCAGCCCAGGGCATCAATCAGATGGGCGACTTTCATAGCGGTTTCACCATGACCAACTTCCGCTTCAAAGTGAGCAGGACTCGATCAGTCAGGTTGCGGTCTGCCAATCTCAGCGCCACGATGAAAGAAAGGCCGCCGATGACCAGGATCATGATAAATCCAAACAGCCCATCCAGCTCGAACAGGGATTTGGCGAGAGTCGTGATCAGGGCCATTGATCCGGTGCAAATGCTGGCAGGGATGAGCGCCTTTACTGTTTCATAGATGTTGAAATGGATGATTTGGCTGACGATGATACTGTCGAAGACCATCGCGAAGACGGCAAATAAGATCTGCCCATAAGCTACGCCGACGATCCCCCAGCGGGTCGCCACCCAAATGATGATGAGGATTACCGGGATTTTTATCATCGAGAGGCGGTTCAGGATATCCGGCCGACCGATCGCCTTGTAAAAAATGCCGGGAATATGCCCCACGGAACTGATGGCCAGGGCAATGGCAATCAGCGCCATCGGTAAAGCAGTCTCCTGCCAGTCGCTGGACAGGAAGGTGTGGACGAAAGGCGCAGAAATAATGGCAATCCCGGCGCCGATGGAGAAGGTGAAGAGGGAGGTATAGCGGATATACCCAAGATAAGTCGCTTTCAGGGTTTCCCGGTTCGATTGCACCTGGGCCAGCAGCGGGAATGAGACTCCGCCGACAACCCGGTCGAAGCTGCGGATGGCCAATTCGGGGATGCGATATGCCAGGGTGTAGATGCCGAGCATCGTTTTGCCCAGGATGCGCCCAACGATGATGTAGTCAATATTATTCCTGAGTTGCCCGGCAATTTCGACCAGGATGATGTGGCCGCCGAAGGTTGCAACGTCGCGGGCGGCTTCCCGTTCGAATTTCCAGGTGGGCCGCCAGCCGGCCAGCACCCAGTACAGGATCGCCCCGGCCAGTTCGCCGGCAAGCTGGCCCCAGATCAGGCTCCAGGCTCCGTATCCGGCTAAGGCGAGGATGATGGAGATCAATCCTTTGGTAAAGCTGCGGGCTACGTCAGGAATTAACTTTGTGCGAAATTTCAGACCCCGCCAGATCAGCGCGCTGGGGACAAGGCTAAAGCCGCTGATGGGCAGGGCCAGGGCCAGCAGCCGGAGAAGCCCCGTCACTTGCGGTTCCTTGAAGAAGGCAGCGATAGCTGGCGCTGTGACCCAGACCGTCCCAAAGGAGACGACGCCCAGGATGATGTTGGCGATGAATGCGGAATTGGCTGCTTCTTCCAATTTTTCGCGGCGAGCAATGAGGGCGCTGTCTATCCCGGCGGAATTAATAATATCTATGTATTGAATGGCGATCGTGCAATAGGCAACCACACCGAATTCTTCGGGGGCCAACAGGCGCGCAAGGATGAGCGTCGTGACGAAGTTGAGCAATTTACCTGATGCAAAAGAGAGGTAATTCCAGAATGTGCCACGTACCGCCTCTTTCGAAATATTTTCGGGTGTGGATGAGTTCGTCTCGATCATGTTTTTGCAAATTTTGGTTTGGCTATCCTGAGAGAATAGTCCGCGCATTGGGGCGCAGACCAGGCAAGGCCAACGATCACCCAGAAAAAGCGAGGGAAGGCATCATGCAGGAAGATGGCGGTGACAAGGTAAGTCAAAATGGAGGCGGCGAGCAGGCCTGAGAGGTCTGCCAGGGATTTGTTGCCCAATTCCTTGAACATCCTTTCGGCTTTGACCGTTTGAATGAGGGTCAATATCACGATGCTCGTGAACAAAAAGAAACCGAATATCCCGCGTTCAGCGGCAATTTCAAGGTACAGGTTGTGGGCTGAACGCCCCTCCCGGCGCGGGTCGATCCCCAATTTGCGCGAATATTCTTCGTAATAGGCATTGTAATTGCCGAGACCGACGCCCAGGATGGGGTTATCCAGGAACATGTTCCATGCGACGATGTTTTCGCTGGCGCGTCCCTGAATGGATGTGTCAACAAAACCACCTGTCCGGCTGTTTGGGAAGAAATCCAAAAGGGTTGAGATCCGCTCCCGATAATTGACCGGCACGAACTGGAAGATAAGCAACGCTGCGGCCAGGCCTAACAGCACAGTCGGTAACCGTGGGGGTCTTTTTATCGCCATGAATATCAGCGCAGCGATCAATGCCAGGAACGCGCCGCGTGAATAGGTAAAAATAACCGTCAGGGTGATGACAAAGAAGGCCCAGATCGCCAGGGCTTTCAAGATGAGGCTCTTTTCGTTCCAGATACGGTCAACGGCAAGGGGGATGAGCAGGACCATGATCTGGGCGTAAAAGTTCGGATCCCCGATCGGACCCGCCAGCCGGGTCCCGGTTGTCGAGCTGGTGCTCATTTTGGCAAACCCGTAGAAATCGTTCCCGAAACTGCCGGTCAATTGCTGGATAACGGAGAGAGTGCCCATAAAGATGCCGGTGAGCAGCAATGCCCAGACGGCGCGACGCAGGGAACTTGGGCGCTGGATGAGCATGATGATGATGACTGCGATGACCGCATCTTTCAGGTAGTCTATCAAGGTGTTCAGGGCCAGGCTAAAATCTGAAGCATAAGCCAGGGAGATTGATCCGAGGAAGCTGTAAAGTCCCAGGAGGATGGCGGGCAGAATCCAGCCGTGGAACTCATCCCTGAAGAGCGCCCCCCGAATGAGGATGAGCACTCCCATCAATGCAACCAGGGGCTTTGCAATGGAAGGCAGCCCGTAATTCGATATTAGAACCGAAGACAGGTTGACGTAGATTACCATGATGAACATCATCAACCCCAGATCCGGGTTGGTGAGGGTCCCGAGGACCAACAAGAGGCCGATGATTGCGACCAGCGCCAGGACCCCGATCTCGTTTACGGTCAGGGCCACACCGATCCCAAGTGCGATGACCAGCAGGATTAGCGGGATGGTCCATTTCGAGACCCTGGCAGGTTGTTGTTCATTTTGGGGGAGCATGGAGAGCGATTCCATCATAATTCACGCATTCAATAACAAGGCGGGTAACCCGTTGGGAAAACGGGTTACCCCTGATCCAATGTACCGATAAGGAGATTCGCGGCTAGGCGTCTTTTTGTACCCAGAATGGATTGTTCATCTCCCATAAACGCACCGGGCTATCGCTGCTGGCGCGGGCTTGTTCCACAGAATTTTCGGCTTTTTCGATCAGCTCCTGGGGCGATATGTTGCTGCTATATAACGCCCCGCCGATCAGGGGTTCCAGGTCAACCGTTGCATCGAAAGCGCTTAGGGTAACGCTCTCAGAGAGCGCCTGGTAAATCCGGTCGAGGGTGCGTTTGGCCGCAGCGCCGGGAGTGGTGGGCAGCAAAACTGCGAAGCTGTCCTCATTCCAGCGTCCGATAATATCGTTGCCGCGCAATTCCTTCCGCAGCACACCGGTTACTTTCTTGAGCAGGTATTGCAGGCCCGATGGCGGCAGGGTTTCTTTCAGGTCCCGGAGGCCGCTCAACTCGATCAGCCCGATGGAAAGCACACCGTCCGGGTCTTTGGTCAGTTCGTCTTCGAGCACCTGTTTGAAATAACGGCTATTGTATACACCCGTGGTGCTGTCAATCCGCAGACGCTGGCGGTAAGTTTCCAGGGGGATACGGATTTGTTCGCTGACGATGGCCAATGCCGCCCCTAAAATGGCGCCCAGGATGAGCGCGATGCCCGCGTCGCGAGCAGGTTGCGGGCTGAACGGGACCAGCGGGGCGGTCGCGGTATCGAGAGTGTTGATGTCGTAAGACATATTCAAGCCGCTGGCGAACAGGATGGTTTGATATCCCATCACGTTTGCCAGTTCTGCCGCCACCTTGGGGCTCGGGCCGGTAACCGTCAATTCCAGGACGTTCGCGTCCGGTAAAACTACCGCCTGGAAGGTGTAGTCTTCCAGTTGCGCAGAATTCACCTGCAGGAAGTCTGCTGACTTTGCCAGGATGCGCTCACTGTTCATGATCTCGGCGTAGGTGGCGACAACGGAGCGGCGGTCCAGCGTGTCGAGGCTGTTGATCACGTCCCTGCCCTCGGTGATGGAAATGCCGGGGGTGATGATAAACCTGGCGATTGCCTGATACTGCGGGGTTGCCAGGTATGAAAGGCCCAACGATGCTGACATGGCAATCAACGCCGCCAGCAGGATGATCCACCAGCCTCTTCTAAGCATTTGTAAATAAAGTCGAATTTCCATGGGGTGTATACCTTTCTTCTAAATTCGTGATAAAGATCAAGGGTAGTCGGAAATAATAATGTTATCAAACAGGGTAGAGCAATAATGCCGCTGATAAAAAAACTTAGTGCGCCCCTCGTTGCTGGAAAACGGCTGCAATTGTCTGATACAGGATGTTGATGTCCAGCCATATACTGGCGCGCTCGATGTAGGCAATGTCCAGCCGAAGACGTTCATCGAATTCGAGTTGGGCGCGGCCAACGATTTGCCAAAGGCCGGTAATCCCGGGCCGCACATCGAGCCTTTCTGTATGCCAAAGGGAGTAAGTCTCGGCTCCGAAGGATGTCGGTCGGGGTCCGACCAGGCTCATGTCTCCAACGAGGACGTTGATAAGTTGGGGTAACTCATCCAGGCTGGTCTTGCGTAAGAAGCGCCCGATTGGAGTCACCCGCGGGTCGTTGGTGATTTTGAAATCGGGCCATTGAAGTTCGTTCAGGTGGGCGTATTTGGCCTTGAGGTCTTCGGCGTTGGGGACCATTGTCCGAAACTTGTACATTTTGAACCGGTGCCCGCCTTTGCCGGTGCGGTATTGGGCAAAGATGGCCGGCGCGCCGGGCGAGGTGATTTTTATGATCGAAGCCAGGAATAAAAATACGGGCAGCCAACCGATGGCCGCCACGCAAACGACGATGAGATCGAAGGCGCGTTTTGTAAGCAGGTATGCTTTACCCGTCAATAATCGTTTATGCGGGTCGAAGTGTAAGATCCAGTGATGGTCCATCGTAAATATGAAATTCATAAGCGCCGGTCAGTATCATTGGATTGGCTGGTGGTTATCGCTTGCTGGACTGGGAGTTGTATCCCTAATTGTGAAAAAAGGTTGGTTTGCGCCCTGAGGAGCAGATCCTCAAATGTGAGCGCCTCATCCGGGAATGAGGCCGTGCCCCAACTCATTGAAGCGCCAATTCTATCAGCAAATTTATCCTGGATGCGGGCCGCGGTAACTTTTGAGCTAACCTGGTCGGTATCCGGCATGATGATGACGAAATGGTTCTTTTCATCCCGGACGATCAGGTCGGTTTGGCGGATCGATTCGCTCAAGATTTGCCCCGCCCGGGCAATGGCGAAATGCTGCAAGATCTCTTGCTGGAGTTCCCGGAAAACCGGATGCTTTTCATCAGCCGGCGCGTTTTCGGGGTCAATAATGAGCACGGACAAGGGATGGTTGTGCCGGCGGCTGCGGGTCATTTCGTTGTCTATCCATTTGGAGGCACTGGTCATATCCATCACCCGGTTCGGGAAGATGTTGGTGATCAACGAGTTGAGGGTGGTTTCGGTCTGGTTGATCTTGTTGGTGAGTTCATACGTCATCCAGATCGCCGCTTCAAGGAAGATGAACTGAATGATGACGATCTGCAAGTTATGAGTCAGGCCATTTTCGCGGGCATAAATCAACCAAAGGCTGGTGTAGGCGGTCCCCCACAGGGCCAGTAAAATGTAAATTGAAGTCTTTTGCAGGATGGGGAAAATGATCATGGATAAAATCCCCACAATGACAAGAGCATAAAAATAAGGCCTGAAATTGATGATGGTTTGGCCGTTGAGATCCAATCTCTCAAGGTTGAAGGTAAGAATCAGGTATAAAGCCAGGATCAATAACTGTCTGCGGATATCTTTCATAAATATAGCCTAATACGGTGTGAATTATTTATTATATAGTATTGTACCAAATATCCCCCTAAAATTATCCAATTAATCGTTACCGGTGGGTGTTAAAACGGTGGCCCATAAGGGTGATTTAAGGGTAATGCAGCAACTCCATGGAAGTTGCTGCATTCTTGGCGCGAAACTCGCTCACGCCGTCGTTCTTGGCGAAGCATCCCGGAAGGGGGCGGCAACCAGCGGGGAACGCCTGCGCCGGGAGCCTTTTGCGCCGGAAACTAATTCGTGAGTTCCACTTTTACTGCCGTGACTTTATACTCCGGGATTTTTGCCACCGGATCGAGTATGGCCTGGGTCAACTCGTTGGCCGAGGCCTCGGGGAAGTGGAAATTGGCGTAGACCATGCCGGGCGGGACCCGGTCCGTGACCCAGGCTTGGGCTTCGATGCTGCCCCGGCGGGACGTCACCCGGACCCTGGTCTGCCCATTCAACCCCAGCCTGGCTCCGTCCTCGGGGTTGATCTCGATCAGCGCTTCGCCGTAGACTTGCATCAGGCCTTTGGCGCGGCGGGTCATCTGGCCGCCATGCCAGTGGTAAAGCACGCGACCGGTGGACATGACCATCGGGTAATCGTCGCTGGGTTCCTCGGCCGGCGGGATGTGGTCTATCGGGGTGAATTTCCCCAGCCCGCGAGCGAACTTGCCGACGTGCAGCACCGGCGTACCTCCGTGCTCCGAAGTTGGGCAGGGCCATTGCAGGCGCTCGCCGGCCTCGAGGCGGGCGTGGGTGATGCCGCCGTAAGAAGGCGTGAGGGCGTTGATCTCGCCCATGATGGCGGAGGTGTCGGGGTAGTCCCAGCCAGCGAACGGCCCGTTTAACGAGGGCAGGCCAGGGGTCCCGGCCAGGATGCGCCTGGCGATTTCAGCGGTGATCCACCAATCGGGTTTGGCGTCCCCAGGCGGTTCGACTGCCTGGCGTACCATCTGCACCCGACGCTCGGTGTTGGTAAATGTCCCCGTTTTTTCGGCGAAGGAAACGCCGGGGAGCAGGACGTCGGCGTAGGCTGCGGTTTCGGAGGGGAATATTTCCTGCAAAACGAGGAAATCCACCTTTTCGAGACAATCCCTTACGTGATGGGTGTCTGGGTCGGACATGACCGGGTCTTCGCCGAGGATGTAGAGGGCGTGGGTTTTGCCTTCGAGCACGCCGGGGATGATCTCAGTGGCGGTCATCCCGACCCGGTTGGAAAGCTGGAAAGTTGCGGGTTGAAGGTTGGCCTCTGCATTTTCGATTTCAACTTTTGAGCCTTCAACCTGCAACCCCCAGGCTGTACCGAATTTGGCGATAGCCTCGAGACTCGTGACGGGTTGATAACCGGGGAACACGTTTGGCAGGCCGCCCATATCGCAAGCGCCCTGGACGTTGTTCTGGCCGCGCAGCGGGTTGACGCCGCCGCCGGGCACGCCCATATTGCCGAGCAGCATTTGCAGGTTGGCCAGGGTCATGACGTTGCGCACGCCGGTGATGTGCTGGGTGATGCCCATCGCCCAGATGACGGCCATCGGCTTGCTGGCGGCCATGATTTCGGCGGCTTCGTAGAGCTGGTTGATGGGCACGCCGGTGATCTCGGAGACCAGGGTGGGCGGGTATTCCATGATCGTGGCCTTGAACTCGTCGAAGCCCTCAGTGCGTTCGGCGATGAAATCCTTGTCCTCCCAGCCCTTGTCGAGGAGGATATACATCAGCCCGTTGAGCAGGGCGATGTCGGCGCCGGGTTTGTGCCGCAGGTGGAGGGTGGCGAAATCGCACAGGTCAATCCGGCGCGGGTCGGCGACGATCAGCTTTGCGCCGCGGAATCGCACCGCCCTCCGCAGCATCGTCCCGAAGACGGGGTGCTGCTCGGTGGTGTTGGAACCGATCACGAAGAAGGCTTCTGCTTTTTGGGCAACGTCGTCCATGCTGTTGGACATAGCGCCCGAACCGAAGGAGGCGGCCAGACCGGCCACCGTGCTGGAGTGTCAGAGACGGGCGCAGTGGTCAATGTTGTTGGTTCCTATGACCTGCCGCGCCAGTTTGTTCATCAGGTAGTTTTCTTCGTTCAGGCATTTTGCCGAAGTCAGCACGCCGACGCTGTCGGGACCGAAATTGTCGCGGGCTTCGCGCAGTTTTTTGGCGGTGAGGTCGAGGGCGGTATCCCAGTCGGTCTCGATCCAGTCCCAGGCGTTGCCTTTGAGCCGCTTTTCCTTATATTCGAGCAAGTAACGACGGACGCGCGGCTTTTTCAATCGGTCGGGATGGTGGATGTAATCGTACCCGTAGCGGCCCTTGACGCACAACGCCATGCCGTTGACCGGCGCGTCCGGGTTGGAGGCCACGCTGATGACTTTTCCGTGCTTGACCAGCAGGTCGAACTGGCAGCCGACGCCGCAATAGGCGCATGTAGTGGCGACTCTTGTCACTTGCCGGGCGCGGGCAATGCCCTGGCCGTAGCTCAATTTATTGGAGAGCGCCCCGGTGGGGCAGTAAGCCACGCACTGGCCGCAGGATTCGCAGCGGGCTTCGAGCATGGTCGCCCCGGCTCCGGCGACGATAATTTCCTCGAAGCCGCGTTTGGCCACGCCCCATACGTCCCGCGCCTGGATCTCGGCGCAGGCTGCCACGCAGCGGCGGCACAGGATACATTTGTTGAAGTCCACCCGCACGAAGGGGTTGGGGTCGCTGTCCACCGGGTAGCGCGTCCCTTTCATGCCCCAGACTGGCGCATCAACCTGGTATTCATAGGCCAGGTCTTGCAGTTCGCATTCGCCGCTGATATCGCAGGTGACGCAGCTGGGCGAATGGTTGGCAAGCATCAGCCCCAGCGTGAGCTTGCGGGAGGCCACTGCCTTCGGGCTGTCGGTCTCGATCTCCATGCCGTCCGAAACCTGGGTCACACAGGCGGCTTGCAGGAAGCGCGAGCCTTTGACATCCACCACGCACATGCGGCAGTTGCCGGTCGGCGAGAGGTCTTTGTGGTAGCACAGGGTCGGGATGCGGACGTCGTGCCCGCGGGCGACCTCCAAAATGGTCTGCCCCGGCTGGGCTTCGATTTTTTTGCCATTGAGGGTGATGTTGATAGGCATAAGCACCTCGTCAAATGTTTCGTGCTGCGTATTGCATAGACGCAACGCGCAGCTTCATTCAGGATTCGGCTTTCTCAAAAGCCGCTGCAAAATTCTTCATCGCCGAATTCATCGGGATCGGCACGGATTGTCCCAGGCCGCAGAAGGAGGCCAGCAGCATATTGTCCGAGAGGGCCTGGAGTTCGGCCATGTCGCCTGGTTGGCCCATGCCGATGGCCATGCGGGTCAGGATTTCCGCTGAACGCCAGGTGCCGACCCGGCAGGGCGTACATTTGCCGCAGGATTCGACCGCGAAGAAGTGCAGCAGTTCGCGCAGGAAGGCGACCGGGGAAACGGTCTGGTCACAGACCAGGAACGCGCCGGCGCCGAGAGAAATCCCTTTTTGGGAGGAAGCGTAATCTATCGGGACATCGAGCAGGCTCCCGTTTACGATCGTCCCCGCGGCCCCGCCGCACAGGGCAAACTGGAAGGTCGAACCCTCCTGCATCCCGCCCCCGAAGTCTTCGATGATCTGGCGCAGGGTCAGGCCGAAGGGGGCTTCGAACAGGCCGGGGTTCTTGACGTGGCCGAGCACCATGTACATTTTCGTGCCGGGGGTGGTGTAATTCGATAACGATTTCCACCAGTCTGCGCCGTTTTTCAGGATGTGCGGCGCGGCCGCAAACGATTCGACATTGTTGACCGCGGTCGGTTTGCCTCGGAAGCCGTAACTCGGCGGGTAAGGCGGACGAAGGCGCGGCTCGCCGCGCTTGCCTTCGAGCGATTCGATCAGGGCGGTCTCCTCGCCGCAGATATAAGCCCCCGCGCCGCGGTGGACGTGGATTTTGAACGAGAATCCGGTTCCGAGGATATTCGCGCCCAGGAAGCCCATCGCTTCGGCCTGCAGGATGGCCCGTTCCAGGAGGCGGGCCTGGTATTCGTATTCCCCGCGGATGTAAATCCAGGCTTCCGTTGCGCCGCAGGCATAGCCGCCGATGGCGATCCCCTCCAGCAACTGGTGCGGGTTGGTATCTATCAGTACCCGGTCTTTGAAGATCAGCGGCTCGGATTCGTCGGCGTTGCAGACCATGTATTTGGGCGAGCCTTTGGCCCCGGCTACGAACTTCCATTTGCGCCCGACCGGGAAGCCTGCCCCGCCGCGTCCCTGCAGGCCGGAGGCCTCGACGATGTCGAGCACTTCTTCTTGTTTCTTTTGGAGAGCGGACTTCAGTCCACTGTACGCGCCGTATTCCACTGCGGATTCGATGGAGTCAGGAGCGATCTTGTCGGCGTTGGCCATCATTACCCGCACTTCGCCGGGGCGCGGCTGCGAGTAGTCGGTCGGGACCCCGCGCCAGCCTTCGCAAATCTTTGGGGCGTCCTCGCCGGTGACGGGTCCGGCCTGCTCGTCGTTGACGAGTACGGCCGGGGCGCGGTCGCACAATCCCAGGCAGGAGGATCGCTCGACGGTCCAATTGTCCCCAACTGCCGACAGGACACTGCTAACCAGGGATTGTTCGCTGGCCCGTTTCAGCCAGCAAACCGGCCCGTCGCATACCCGCAGGATGTTCTTGCGCTCTTCGAAGGATAGCATGGAATAGAAGGTTGCCATGCCGTAAACCCTGTGAGCGGGGAGGCGCAGCGCCCGGGCCGTGTCGGTGATAGTGGCGGGCGTGAGCCGGTTTTCGGCGTCCAAGTCCTTGAGCACCTCCAGCGCGGCTTCGCCGGTCTGCCCGTGATGGCGGACAAGCTCTTTGATTTCCGGGTCAATCGGTTTGTAGGTTATTTTTTTGTTGGTCATGGTTCCTCGCTATGCGTCCACCCTAATTATGGCTTTTATTCTCCGTCTTGATAAGTTGCATTAGTCGTTAATTCTTTGGTACGTTCGTCCTGTTTTGTGACAAAAAGAACGTGTCTTTCTTTCAAAACCGTTTCGTTCTCAAAACTTCTTGTTGCCTTTTCTCTTTTCTTCCCGCAATTTTTCGGTTCGACTCATCTTTATCCTCTGTACTAGGAATAAACCGATAGGAATCGACAGGAGTGCTCCGCCAATAATTCCCGTCACCGATGATTCTGAAATTCCCAAAATCAGAATAAAAACTGAGAATGCCAGAAATAAACTCGCAAAAACCCAACTGCCAAGGCTTTGTTTGTTCACGTCAAGCCTTTTGTATTTCCAATTCGGCTGATTGACCGGAGTGGGCACTCTGCCATATTGGATAGCCTTCCATCCTGTTGGAATATCGAAACGGATTGGGGCTTCGCCTTTTTTCTTGTCGTCTTTTGCCATGATTTTCTCCATTTCCTCACTTTGAGGTGGGACTGCACTTAAACGTGGACAAGCTTTGATCCGCTAATCTACGCCAATCTGCGCTAATTTTTGCGCCGATTTCGGGCTAAATGTCTTTGATTAGCGGAGATTAGCGAAAATTCGCGGATTCTTTTCTGTGCTGTTCGGGTCTCCACGCCTAACTGCGGTGGTACCCACTTTGATATTCGAGACTTGTATGAAATCGTTCCTCTTCAGTTTTCAATTGCCGTTAATTCGAAATTCTTTCTGGATGAGTATACAAATTGAACCTGTGCCTGCGGGCGTAGCCGACCAGGGTGATGCCGTAGCGTTCCGCCAGGCGGATGGCGAGCGAACTGGGCGCGGTGCGGGAGATCAGGATACCGGCCCCCATCCTGACGGCTTTCTGGAGCATTTCGGAACTGATCCGGCCGGTGGTGATCAGGATTTTGTGCTCCAAATCCATCTCCGGCTTTTTTGCCAGCCACAGCCCGGCGATCTTGTCCAGGGTGTTGTGCCGCCCGATATCTTCCGCCGACAGGATGACCCGTTCCCCGTCGCTCAGGGCGGAGGTGTGGATGCCGCCGGTCTCGCGGTAAAGTTCCTGGGACTCGAACAGCATCTCCACGAGCCGGGTGATCTGGCCGGACGACACTTTCCACCCGTCGGCCTGCAGCGGCGTTATGGACGCGTCGTCCACCACCGCGGTGACTCCGCCGGCGCACCCCGACGTGCGCCGCCATTTCGACGGTTGTTCCACGCTGCGGGTGGTCCACACGTCCACGTTGTCGCCGTGCTCGCAAATGCGGACATCGGCCACGTCTTCCATGCCCTGGATGATCCCCTCGTTGAACAGGAAGCCGGCCATCATCTCCTCGACCAGGATGGGCGTACACATAAACGTCGTCCACACCTCGCCGTTGACCGTCAGGGCCACGTCGGTCTCGACCGGGGCCTCGGCTTCGATCTGTTTCCACTGACCGGATTCGAACCGGTCGTAAACTGTGTGAATGGAAATATCCATTTTTTCCTCTTTACCAGTAAATCACAGATTACCTGGCGTGCAGGCTTGAGTCACTTCCGGGCGCGGGCGGCGATGGGCCTCGTAGAACCGCTCCGGGTCGCGCAGGAAATGCTCCAGGCAGAATTCGGTGCAGAAGTAGATCGTTTGCCCGCGGTATTCGGCGCGAGGGTAATTCTCTGCCGGGACGGTCATCCTGCGCCCGCAGACGAGGAGCGAATTGGGTGGAGCGGGGGCATCTTCCATCAGGGTAATCGGTAATGCGAAATTAATTTCGCATTACAACAGCTCGGCGATGTACACCTCGAACGCGCCCACCGAAATCTTGCCGGTGGAGTCGTCCTTTTGGGCGCGCCCGGCGGATGAAAACAGCAGGTGGGCCGTCTTTTGCGGCAGGCGGAAGCGCAGCTCCTGGCGGTTGGGCGAATAATTCAAAACCACAAGGATCGTTTGTTGTTCTGTAAAGCGCAGGAAGGCAAAATAGTCATCGGCTTTCGCGTGGAGCGGTTTGTATTCGCCTTCGGCCAGCGCCGGGCAGGTTTTGCGGACTCGCAGCAGGTTGCGGTAGAAATTCAGCATCGAGTTGGGGGCGTCCTGCTGGTCTTGGGCGTTGATCCCGGCAGCGTAATTGGGATTGACCGGCAGCCAGGTCTCGATCTTGGCCGGGGAAAATCCGCTGTTGGCGGCGTTCTCCCATTGCATCGGGGTGCGGTTCTTGTCGCGGGTCATTTCGCCGGCGCGCCGGGCGGCCTCGGCCGGGTCAACCTTGAGTTCGTTCACCGCCTGGTCATAGTACCAGGCGGCCATCGTATCCCGCAGTTTGGCCGGATCGGTAATGATCAGGTCGGTCATGCCGATCTCTTCGCCGTTGTACAGGAAGGGCGTGCCGCGCAGGGTCAGCACCAGGGCGGCGTTCAGGCGGGCGAGTTCGGCGTCGTGGATGCCGTCGCCGTAGCGGGTGTAGATGCGGGATGAATCGTGGTTGCCGAGCGTGTTACACGGCCAGCCCTTGACGGATAACCTGTCCAGTTCTGCCAAACGCGTCTTTTGGTTGCGCCTGATATGGTCCGGGGTGATGCGTTCGGCGCGCATCAGGGCAAAATTGAAGACCAGGTTCAGTTCGTCATTGCCGTTGCCCATGTAGGCGATGTTCTCGTCTTCGCCGACCAGCATCCGGTTGCCGTCGTATTCGTCCAGGATGGCGCGCAGTTCCTTCATCAGGTCGTGCAGGCCGGGGCCGTTCCACTGGTGGCAGAACATGTCGTACCAGTATTTGTTCTTAAGGGCGATCTCCTCGGGGGTTTGGGCGGTCTCAGAGAAGCGGCGCAGTTCAGCCAGGTTCATCGGGACCGTGTGCGGGGTCAGGTCCGGGTCTTCGTAGATGGTGCCGAGGGCATCCAGGCGGAACCCGTCCACGCCCAGGTCGAGCCAGAAGCGGACCGCATCCCACATGGCTTGCTTGACTTCAGGGTTGCGCCAGTTCAGATCGGGCTGCTGCTTCATGAAGTAATGGTAATAATACTGGCCGCGCTCCGGGACGTAGGTCCAGGCGTCGCCGTCGAAACAGGATTGCCAGTTGTTGGGCGGGGTGTCGGCCCACACGTACCAATCGGATTTGGGGTTTTCGCGGCTGGATTTCGACTCCAGGAACCAGGGATGCTCATCGGAGGTGTGGTTCAGCACCAGGTCCAGGATGACCCGGATCTGGTGTGCGTGGGCTTTGCCCAGGAAGGCTTTGAAGTCCTCGAGCGTGCCGTATTCCGGGGCGACGCCGCAGTAATCCGAAATATCGTAGCCGCAGTCCCAGTTGGGGGAGGGGAAGTGGGGCGAAAGCCAGATGGCGTCCACGCCCAGGTCGGTCAGGTAGTCCAGTTTTGCGTTAATGCCTTGAAAATCGCCGATTCCGTCGCCGTTCCCGTCGGCAAAGGAACGTGGGTAGATTTGATAGAAGACGGCGCTCTGCCACCACTTGAGTTTCGACATGCTGTTGTTTTCCTTGTCGGTTGAGAAGTTTTTCCAATTCTAGCAGATTTCCCGCCATCTTCTCGAAATGAGTGGAAGCAGGGCAACACCCCACCCCCACTTTACTGCGACCATACATTTCCCGGTTAGAATAGGACATCGTCGAGGCGGGTGCGAGGATAACTTTATACGCCTGTCTGCGACAGGGAAATAAAACAGATTGAAGGATTAAGATGAAAAAATATTTACCTTACGTTTTGTTTGTGGTTGGGGCCACTCTGGTCGGACTTACGGTCTGGTACAGCCAGCATACTTCACAACCGACGCCAATTGTCAGCAGCGATGCTCCTCAATCCCTGGCCGGGTTCCCGCTGGTGGATTTGCTCACCGGTGCGGAGGCAGTGACCGAAATCCAGAATATGCACATGGGAGATTTCCAGATCGGCCAGGCGATCGTTTCCAGTTATGGCACGGGGAATATCCTGCTCTGGGTGGCGGACGCCGGCTCAAGCGCGGCTTCGACGAGCTTGCTCGACCAGATGGCGGCGGTCATCGGTGAGGGGGGGACGCCTTTCGCCCCAACCGGGATCTATGAATTCAGCAGCCGCCAGGTTTACGGGATGGAGGGCGGGGGGCAGTTGCACTTTTTCTTTCAGTCCGGGCAGAAGGTGGTCTGGATATCGGCAGAGCCGACCGCGGCCGAGCAGGCGTTGATCGAGGTGATGGCTTTTTACCCCTGATCTCTCTCCCTTTTGGGATGAGACGGACTCGAAAGTCTCCCGACTTTCGAGTCCGTCTCCATATTATCGAGCCGCGGGTACGGCAAAGCGGATGCTGGCGCTGCTCTCGTCGCCTTCGCTTTCGAGCAATTCCCCGCCGTGAAGTTCGACGATCTTGCGTCCCACGTAGGCCCACATGGTCATGTCGCAGGCGGCGGCGGCCCGGTTCTTTGTCCCCCGGCTGGAGAGGGAGAATTCCGCCCGCCCGTCCCGTTCCTCGGCTGAGAGCGTCACCGTGACCGGGCTTTCGGAATATTCGACCAGGTAATACACAAATTCCTCGATGGCCTGGCGCAGCAGAGACTCGTCAGCGGGCAGGCTGAGTTCAGGCGGGGATATCCGGGTCTCGAAAGCCACTTCTTTCGTTGACCCCGTTTTTTGCCAGTTGGCGGCTGCCTGCTGGATGAGGGCCTGGGCCTGGCAGGCTTGGGGCGAAAAGGGCTTTTCCCCGCGGCTGAGACGGGCCATGTCAATCAGGTTGTTGATCAGCATCAGGGCGTGGTTGCTGTTCGCGAACACGGTATCCAGGTCTTCGCGCTGCATGTCGGTCAACGGGCCGTCCATGCCTTTCAGAATCATCTTGGTGAAGCCCAGGATACGGTTAAAAGGGGAGCGCAGGTCGTGGGCCTCCCTGGAGATGAATTCGCCCATGTCAACGTGCTCGGGGAAGTCGAGTTTTTCTTTGGACATAAATATCTTTTCCGCTCGCAAGATTTTTCCAATTATCACACGGATTTATGGCTCCATGCGATGCAATTTTCCGACAATTTTGACACACGGGCGGGTAAGCATCTATAATAGCCCCTGTTCTAAATCCAGACTAACCAAGAGACTCAATGACTACCAAACTTGTCGAATGTATTCCCAACTTTTCCGAAGCGCGCCGCCCCGAGGTGGTGGATAAGATCGTGGCGGCCATCCAATCGGTGACGGGCGCCAGCCTGCTCGACCGCTCATCCGACCTGGACCACAACCGCAGCGTGCTGACCTTTGCCGGTCCGCCCGAGGCGGTGGAAGAAGCCGCTTTTCAGGCGATCAAGACCGCTGCCGGGCTGATTGACCTGGACCGGCATAAAGGTGAACATCCACGCATCGGCGCGGCGGACGTCGTCCCGTTCGTGCCGATCTCTGGCGTGACGATGGACGACTGCGTGGCGATGGCCCGGCGCCTGGGCCGGCGCGTCGGCGCGGAACTGGACATCCCGGTCTATTTGTACGAATACGCTGCCACCCGCCCGGAACGCGCCAACCTGGAGACCATCCGCCGGGGACAGTACGAGGGCCTGAAAGCGGAGATCGAAACCGACCCGGAACGGAAGCCTGATTTCGGCCCGGCGAAGCTCGGCCCGGCTGGCGCGACCGTCATCGGCGCACGCGACCCGCTGGTGGCCTTTAACGTGTACCTGACCACCGGGGATGTGGAAACCGCCAAGCGGATCGCCAAAGGCATCCGCCAGTCTTCGGGCGGGTATCGCTACGTCAAGGCCAACGGCTTCCTGGTGGATGGGTTGGCCCAGGTCTCGATGAACCTGACCAATTTCCACAAGACGCCCATCGCCCGGGTGGTCGAGACCATCCGCCGCGAAGCGGAACGCTACGGGGTGGGCATCCATCACAGCGAGTTGGTCGGCCTGATCCCGCAAGAGGCGCTGACCGACGCCGCAATCTGGTACCTGCAACTCGACGGGTTCGAGAAAAGCCAGGTGCTGGAAACGCGTCTCTACGCCGCGCAGGCTGGGGGTCCGGGCGGGTTCGTGGACGATCTGGCCGCCGCCACGCCCGCGCCGGGC
>DIDQ01000010.1 GCA_002418215.1 Anaerolineales bacterium UBA5796 | reverse complement strand
ACCTCCGACGCGATCTCCTTGTTGGTCCTTCCCTCCGCCACCAGCAGCAGGATCCTGCGCTCCTGGGAGGTCAGGACGGCCAGCTCGTCCGCCGCGCCGACGGTGGTGATCCGCAGCTTGAAGTCGAACAGGTCGGGGACGCCGCGCAGGTCCACCAGGCCGGGCATGCCGCTCAATCCGATACACATGCCGACCGTGCCGTTGCGCCAGGCGCGCCCGTGCGAGTCGATGATCAACACCCCGACCCGGCTCCCGGCGGCGGATTCCAGCCGGGCGCGGATTTCAGCCGCCGAACGGTCGGGGTTTTCGGGCAGGAGCAATACCCAGTCTTCTGACCCCGCCCCAATTGCGCGCAGTTGGGGTGGGGAGCCAGGGGCGGGGTCGGGGGAAACATTCGAGTGGTCAATCCCGGCGTTGGCGCAGACGAAACCAAGTTTGTGCTCGACGATGATCGTGCCGGGGCGGGTGCGGAGCACTTCCACGCTCTCGCCCAGGACCAGTTCGAGCAGGCGCGGGTCCTTTTGGGTGGACTCGGCCAGTTCGAGGGCGCGGGGCGACGGGCAGACCTCCGCCAGGTTCCTGATCCGCCCTTCGCTCTTGCTGACGATCTTCTGGGCCAGGACGAGGATGTCGCCGTCTTCGAGTTGCAGGCCGGCCAGGCTCAACGAGTCCAGGAGGATGTCCGCCAGGTCATCGCCGGGGCGGATGAGGGGTATGCCGGGGAGGGGGGTGAGAGTTAATGCCATTTCATCCACAGATTACACAGATTTCGCAATCCTGGTAAACCGCTTCCAGGAAACCATGACCCAAGCTGCGATGTATCTCCATCGCAGCGCCGATGATCGCATAGGTTTGTGGGTCGCGTTGATCTATCACAGTTCTCATTATTTTCCATCTGTGACTTTGCTGAAAAAAGCCCATTTTTGTCATGCTGAGCGCAGCGAAGCATCTCATAACAGTGAAGCGAGACCCTTCGCTTCGCTCAGAGTGACAACCTTTTTTCAGTGGTCTCATCTGTGTAATCTGAGAAATCTGTGGATTATCTGTCCACCCCGGTGATTCGAATTCCGGCGTGGGTGGAGCCGTATTTTTTGTTGATGCCGATCAAGACGCTGGTGAGGCCTTCGACGACGACCGAGTTTTCGATGGGACCGGCGTCCCAACCGGTCAGCCCGGCAGCTTCGACCAGCTTGAGGATCTCCTCGCGGGCGGCTTTGCTCGACCCCGTGACCAGCACGTCGCAGCCTACATCTCCATCCTTGAGCAGGTGTTCGTGCGAGATGTTCTGGAAGGCGGCCACGACCTCCACCCCGTCGCCCAGGATTTCGCGGGCTTCCTGGGCCGCGCTGCCGGCCGGGGGCATCTGGACTTTGGCGACTTTGGGCGGGACAAGCGGGACGGTCACGTCTACCAGGATCTTGCCTTGCAACGGCTCTTTCAATTCTTCGAGGGTTGCCCGGTGGGCCGCGTAGGGGACGGTCAGCACGGCGATATCGGCCTGGGCTGCGGCTTTGGCATTTTCCATGCCGCGGATGGCGGCGTTGCCCTCCAGGACTTTGCGCAGTTCCATGGCGGCTGAAAAGGCTTTGACCTCTGTCCGCGAGCCAATGATGACCTTGTACCCGGCCCTGGCCCAGCGGTAAGCCAGTCCCTTGCCTTCTTTGCCGGTGCCGCCCAGGACGGCGATGGTGAGGATGATGGGGGTGCTGTCTGTCATGGGGTCTCCTTACGCAGTAATCTCCGTCGTAGTGGCGACTTCAGTCGTTATTCTGGCCGCACAATAAGCGACTGAAGTCGCTACTACCCTCAAAATTTTTCCTGGTAACGTTTCCAGGCTTTGGCGGCGGACTGGCGGGCTTTGGCCGCGATCCCGGCTTCGTCGAGGGTGAGCAGTTGGCGGTCTTTCATCAGGACTTTACCGTCCACGAGGGTCGTGGTGACCAGGCTCTCGTGGAAACCGAAGATGATATGCCAGGGCAGGTTGCCGGGGGATAGTTCCGTGAAGGGGTGGTAGTCTACGAAGATCAGGTCGGCGTACGCGCCTGGGACGATCTGCCCGATGGGCGCGTCGGGGAAGAAGATGTTTGCCAGCGAAGCGTTGTTGTAGATCGCCATCTGGGCCACGTCTGTGCCGGACATGCGGCGCGGGTCGCGGTGCCAGGCCTTGTGGGCCAGGTAGGCAGTCTTCCATTCCTCCCACATGGCGTTGGAGAAGCCGTCGTTGCCGAGGCAGACGCGCACCCCTGCCCGCAGCATGGATTCGACCGGGGCCATGCCGACCGCGTTGTTCATGTTGGAGCGCGGCTGGTGCGTGACCCAGGCGCCGGTTTCGGCGATCAGTTGGATCTCCCGCGCGTCGAAGTGGACGCCGTGGGCGGTGATGGTCTTCCCGCCGAGCAGGCCGTGGCTGTGGAGCCGGTCCACCACCCGCAGGCCCGATTTTTGGAGGCTGTCCCATTCGTCGGCTTCGGATTCGGCCGCGTGGATGTGGAACCCGGCATCGTCGGGGGCAGATTGGCGGCACAAGGCCAGGGTGGAGTCTGAAAGCGTCAAACCGGCGTGCAGGCCGAAGGTCCCGGCGAGACGCGGGCCTTTCGTCTTCTTGATGAAACGCACGTTTTCGGCGATCCCGGCCTTCATTTTGGCCTCGCCGTCCCGGTCGGTCACTTCGTAACACAGCGCCGCCCGCAGCCCGGAAAGTTCGACGGTTTCGGCGATGACGTCGAGCGAGCCGTCTATGAAGTTGGGCGAGGCGTGGTGGTCAATGAGGGTCGTCGTGCCGTGCCGGATGGCGTCCACCTGGCAGACCAGGGCCGAGTAGCGGACGTCGTCTTCGAGCAGGGATTTGTCGAGCGGCCACCAGAGTTTTTCGAGGATTTCGGGGAAGTCTTTGGGGGCCGGGCCGGGGATGCCCATGCCGCGGGCGAACGCGCCGTAGAAATGGGTGTGGGCGCAGATGTTACCGGGCATCACGATCTGGCCGCGGGCATCGAGTCTTTCAGCTTGCGGATATTTGGCTTCGAGCGCGGCGGATGCGCCGATCTCGCGGATGCGACCGCCCTCGATGAGGAGGGCGTGGCTGTCGAGCATCTGGTTGGGGGAGGCCCAGGTTATAAGTTTGGCGTTTGTGATAAGCATGGCGCAGTTTGGGGTAAGGTTAGCCCAGACCAAATTCCATCGGGTCCGGGAGCTTTATGCCGTCGAGGGCAGCTTCCTGGACGGCCTGGATGGCCAGTTCACGCAGGTCGGAGTCGCTGCCGTAGATGGCCTGGTAAAGGGCGTTGATGACCCCGACGGTGGGGGTGCGGCGTAAATATTGCAGGGCTGCCACCTGCTCTTCAGGGACTTCGCTGCGGAGGGCGACCAGGAGCAGGTCGGTGGGATTTTGACCGGGCGAGATGCCCATGCCGAGTTTGGCTGCGAATTCGATCAACCAGGGACTCTCGTGGGCGGGCGGCAGGGCGCGCGGGACCCGGGGGCTGGTCCCGTTTCGACTGTCCACCACTTCTGCTGCGGCCGTGCGGACGACCCATTGTTCGTCCTCGGTCTGGAGGGTGGTTACCAGGGCTTCAGCCCATTCCTCGTGGACGCGTCCCAGCCCGTAGACCACCGATCGGCGGACGAGGATGTCTTCCACTTCCGAGCCTTCGCGCAGCATTTCGTGGCCCTCGGTGGGGTGGTTGGCCAGGGCTTCGGCGGAGGCGCGGCGCAGGTCTTCGTCCCCGCTCAACAGGATGGAACCGGCCGTATCTATGGCCTCGCGGCTGCCAACGGCCGCCAGGGCCAGTATCCCGGCGCGGCGGACGATGGGGTTGGGGTTCTGCAAAAGGGATGTCAGCAGCGGGACGGCTTTGAGGTCCCGCGCCATGCCCGACCCCAGCGCGCAAAGTTGCAGGATGTAGGGGGACGCGGATGTTTGCAGCAACTGGCGGAAGAGGGTGGTGATGCCAGGGTCGCCGCTCAAGACCATGGCCGTGACGGCCTGGCCGCGCAGGCTGAGCGGCGCGGCCTCGTCCCGGATCAGGCTGGTGAGGGCGGCGAAGACGGGTCCACGCCAGGCGGCCTGACGCGGGGCTTCCCGCAGCCAGCGGGCGGCAGTCAGGAGTTCGCGGCGCAGCGGGGGTTTGCTGCCATTGATCAGGGCCTGGGCCTGGGGCGCGGCATTACCGTAAATGGCGGCATAATTCAGGGTGGAGGATCTCCCGCTCCAGGCGGGCTGGTTGACCAGGTTCGGCGCGCCGTAAACGGCCATCCCGCGCCCGGCCAGGTATCCGGCAAATGACGGGTGCAGGAAGCGCATCCGGTTTGAGCGGTGCGAGACTAGCAAGCCGCTGGCGGCGAGCTTGGCCAGCAACCCCGGAGCGGTTGGCGGGGGTATTTCGGCTTTGTCCCGCCCCTTTTTTTCTTTCGTGGCGCTGACCCCGTTCCCTTGAGGTTCAGCTTCGGGTTCTGTCCCCTCGTCGGCTTCGACTTCCTGCGGCTCGAAGGATTTGACCCAATCGCGGGCTTTACGCGGATCGAAGACCGGCTGGGCGGTGACGCTGGTCTGCAAGGCCAGGATTTGCAGGGCCTCCTGGGGCACGTCTGCCGACAGGCGGCGGATGTGGGTTTCGATGGCGTCGGCGGCCAACGGGCCGCGGATATCCCCGGCGTATGCGCCCCAGGCCTTGAGGGTGAATTCGAGCGGGGTGTACCCGGTATTTTCCGGGGCCAGCCATTCGTTGACCAGGATCGAGTCGACCGGTTCCGGGGCCTGGGGCCAGGCTTCGAGAGCCACGTATTTGTCCCACAGGCGGGTCCAGGTTTCGAGGAAGGCGGATTGCTGCGGCGCGTTCCAGGGCATCAGGGTCAGTGGGGCGAATCCCAGCTCGATCAGGCCGCCGACGTAGTCCGGGCTGGCCGCGGCCATGATGCGGGTTGCGGGATAATTCTTGCCGAGGAGTTCGATGAAGGATACTGCCTCGTGGATCCCGTCCCGGTGCAGTTCGTCCAGCCCGTCGAGGAGCAGGAGCACCCCCTGGGATTTGAAGGCGTTTTCGATGAACCCGGGGAGGCGGGCCGAGTTTAGCATGGAGGCTTTCTCGGCGAGCACGTCCACGATCGGGGTGAGGAGATCGTTCGGGTTTTTGAGCGGCAGGTCCAGGTCGGCGACGTGGATCAGGATCGGGACGCGTTGTCCCAATTCTCCGAGTGAGTCGTCCCGGTTGGCGGCCAGGGAAGCCAGGTGGGCCAGCGCGACAGTTTTGCCGCTGCCGGGCTGTCCAATAATTATCAGGTTGCTCCCGCCGGAGAGGGCCTCCGGCAGGGTCAGGGTCATGGCGTTATAGGCTGCGGCCATTTCGGGCCAGGCGGGCATGTACGGCACGGTCTGGCTGACCACGTCTTCGAGCGGGAGCGCTCCGCCGGGTTCGATGACCGGGGGCGGGGCGACCAACCGCACCGGCTGCAGGATTTCATTCAGGGAAAACAGGCTGGCGGCCAGGTGCTGTCCCTGGGCCAGCCTCAAGACCTGGCGGCGGTGATGGTCTTCGATGGTCACCGAACCGCGCACCCTGGCGGCGGCCCGGCTTTCCTTCAAGTTGGCGCGAAGCTGGTCCAGCAGCGGGCGCACCCGGCTGAGCAGGAAGACCAGGATGATTCCCGCGAAAAATCCGACAAAAAATGAAAATGGCTGGACGGGGGGGATGGGCAGGCGCGGGAACATCGAAACCTAGTTTACCACCGGATGCAGGCGGGTTCAACTGGCATACAGGATGCGCCCGCAAGTGGAGCAATAGCTGATCTGGCTGCCAGATTTGGCGGCTTGCTGCTGGGCGGGGGTCAAGTTCGTGCCGCAGGCTTCGCAAGCACCATCTGAGACTTCGGCCACAGCCCGGCCGCGGCGGGCGCTGCGCAGGTCTTCGTACAGGGTCAGCGTGCGGGTATCCAGGGCAGAAGCAATGGCCTGGCGCTCTGAAACCAGGCGGTCGTTCTCGACTGCAAGCGAGTCGTTTTCAGCCGTCAGGCTGGCCGACTGTGTGGCAACCTGGCTGCGGACTTGGCTCAAGTGGGCCAGGCTGGCCTGGTGGTTTTCGTCGGCTTCCTCGTGCTTGAGCATGGCTTCCAGTTGCCGGTCTTCGAGTGTGACCAGGTAACGTTTGAGCGACGCCACCTCGTTTTGCAGGTCTTGTAACTCTTTGGGATTGCGGACCTTGCCGCTGTAAAGGCTGTTTTCAGATTGTTCGATCTTGATCCGCTGACCCTCCACCTCGGCTTCCGCGGCGCGCAGGGCTTTTTCGGCAGACTTCAGGCCTGCTTCCGTTGCCTCGGCCTGCGCCCTGGCCCGGACCAGGTTGCGGTCGTTCTCCAGGGTGAGGCGAATGGTTTCCAACCGGGAGCGGATGGCGTCCATGCGGCTGTCGGTTTGCTGCAAGCGGAGGAGGGTGAGGGTCTGGCTCATGGGTGAGGGTATTATAGCCGAAGATAAAACTTCCGAAGTCTCGAAGACTTCGGAAGTTTCTTATTGCGGCAGGTTGAAATAGTTATAAACCGTCTGCGAGATTTGGGCAAACAGGTCCGAGACCTGGTCCCATAAAGCCTGGCTTGGATGGTAGGAGTAGATCGTCAGCACGTAGTTGCCGCCCGGCGTGTAGACAATGGCCGCGTCGGAAATGTTTTGGATGATGCCCAGCGGCCCGCTGATCCAGCCGTGTTTGTGGGCCACCCGCGTCCCATCCGGGACGCCGGCTTCGATCAGGACGCCGATCTTGTCCTGGGCCAGGTAGCTGATCATTTGCTCGCACTCGGCCTGGTCTATCTGGCCGGGGAAGGCTGCCGCCAGCGCCCCGCCGCCGGTCTGGCTGCACTGGTAGATATCTTCGAGCAGGTAGCCCATGTCTGAAGGCGTGGTCTGGTTGTACGGGTCAGGGTTGGTTTGCGCGTCGGAACGTGAATTGGCCGGGGTGGTGAAGACCGCCAGGAGCGGCGCGCCGTCGTAAAAATACCCGGCCAGGAAGGTGTTTTCCAGGCCCAGGGCTTGCAGGGTATCCGTCACGGCCAGCGGGCCGCTCCCCCCTTCGAAATTTTCCATCAGCGCGTCGGCGGGCGGGTTTTCAGACTGGCGGATCATCTCCAGGATCAGGTTGGAGGTCTGCTCGTCCACGTCTGAACCGAACTGGCGGAAGTAGGTCACCATGATCGGGATCTTGATCGTGCTGGAGGCGGTGAAGGCGACATCCGGCTGGACCGGGAGCAGGGTCCCATTGGTGTAGGCAAAATGCAATCCCTGGGAGGTTTGCAGGTCGAGCAGGTAGAGGCCGAGGATACCGTCGAAACCCGACAGGTCAATCAACTGCTGGATCTGGATCTGCAGGTTTTGCAGCGTGGGCCGGTTGGAAGCCGTCCGCTGGAAGGAGAGGGAGACGATCCGGTTCGTGGGAGAGCGCAGGGCATCGCTGATCTGGATCACCGCCCGCTCGATGTCCAGTTCCTGGCCGGGCTGGCCGGGCGAATAGGTGGCCGTCCCGGGGATGGGCTGGGCGGGAGTGGCAGGCTGGTCGTAACGCGCGGCAACTTCACTCGTCAGGTACGAGCGCAGGCGGGTTTCGTCGAGGTTGGCGCTGAGCGGGATGGCGACGGGCTGTGGCTGGCGGTTCCACAAATAATCCCAATACCCGCCCCAAAAGGATTGCCCGGTGCGGGTCAGGTCGGCTGCGGCCAGCATCGATTCGACGTCCACCGCGAACCCGGCCAGGGCCGGGTCAATGTGGATGACTGCCCCCGAATATTGAAGTTCGACCGGCAGGTTGTAAGTTTGCAGGATGCGCGCCGCCGCCGATTGCGGGTCCAGGCCGCCCATGGGGAGGCCGGCGATGGTCATCCCGGCCGGGTAGGTGCTGCGCTGGCGGCTATAGTTGACAAGCTGCACCATGGCCAGGATCAACGCGGCAGAGACGAACAGGAGCGCCACCCAGCGCAGGATGAAGGACGCGCCGCGTGACCTCATTCAGCCTCCGTAGGGACGAATCTCAACGTTGGGCAGGTGTTTTTTGCAATGGTCTTTAGTTTCATAGGTCGAACATGGAGGGTCGAAGATGGTGACTTAAATCACGCCGCGAGTATAACACACCTGACTTGGCTGTTGTGCTAGAATAAAAGTTGCCAGTAACCTTCACAACAAGGATGAAACAACATGCTTCGTTCGTTCCTGATCTATCTATCCAAAGCGGAGTGGGCCCAGCGCATGGTGACGGGGTGGAAGTTTGCCTGGCGCGCCGCCTCCCGCTTCGTCGCCGGGGAGACCATTGACGACGCCGTCCGCGCGGTGCGTGAACTGAATGCCAAAGGCATCAACGCCACCCTCGACCACCTGGGGGAACACACCTCCACACCCGGCGAGGCCCGCCAGTCCACCGAAGACATCCTGGCCCTGTTGGATGCGATCGGCTGCTGCGCCGTGCGCGCTAACGTCTCGATCAAGCTGACCCAGATCGGCCTGGCCCTCGATCCCGAACTGTGCGCCGCCAACGCGGAAAAGATCGCCGCCAAAGCCCGCGACAACCAGAATTACGTCCGCATAGATATGGAAGACACCCCCTGGACAGACCAGACCATCGCCATCTTCCGGGGCTTGCGCGCCAAAGGCTACGACAACGTCGGCCTGGTGGTGCAGTCGTATCTCTTCCGCACTGAGGCGGATGTGCGCGCCCTGCTGGCCGAAGGGACGCGCTTCCGCCTGGTCAAGGGCGCCTACAAGGAGCCGCCGGAACTGGCCTACCCTAAAAAAGCCGACGTGGACGCCAATTTCGACCTGCTGACCAAGATCATGGTGGATTACGCCCGCGAGAACAGCGCCCCGGCCGTCAGCGAAGACGGGCGCATCCCGCCCATCCCGGCCCTCGGCACCCACGACCCCAACCGGATAGATTTCGGCATCCAGTATGCCCAAAAGGTCGGCCTGCCGAAGGAAGCCATCGAGGTCCAGATGCTGTACGGCATCCGCCGCGACCTGCAAGACCGGCTCGCCAAAGACGGCTACCCGGTGCGCATCTACGTCCCATACGGCACGCACTGGTATCCCTACTTCGTCCGCCGCCTGGCAGAACGCCCGGCCAACGTCTGGTTCTTCATCTCGAACTTTTTCAAGGGATGAGGCCCGCGAGCGCGTCGCGCATTACATAATACCCACGGTTGAAAATTGCGCATCCCTTCTCGTGAAAAGCGCAATTTTCAACCGACCTGGGTATAATCAACCCATGACCCAGCCCCTTGCCCTCGTCACCGGCGCGGCCCATCGCCTGGGCAAGGCTTTTGCGCTTGCGCTGGCCCGGCGTGGGTTTGCCGTCGGACTGCACTATCACGCTACTCCGCCCGGGGCGGCGATCCAGGCGGCCCACGAACTGGGCGCGGCGGCCTACCCGTTGCAGGCAGACCTGACCGACCCGGCCCAGATCGAAAGATTGTTTGCGGACATTGCCGCGCTGCCCCACCCCCTGGCTGTGCTCGTCAATTCGGCCGCGGTCATGTCCCGGGCCGATATCCGCACGATCACCCCGGACGAATGGTCTGCGGTGATGGACCTGAACCTGCGCGCCCCCCTGATCTGTTCCCAGCGCGCCGCCCGGCTGATGGACTCGGGCCTGATCGTCAACCTCAGCGACGTGGGCGCGCACAAAGCCTGGAGCGGGTATCCGGCTTACGTGGTCAGCAAAGCAGCCCTCGAGGTCCAGACCCGCCTGCTCGCCCGCGCCCTCGCCCCGAAGATCCGGGTCAACGCCATCGCTCCGGGCCTGGTTCTGCCCAACCTCCCGCCCGAAGAATGGGACCGGCTCACCGGGCGCATCCCCCTCCGCCGCGCCGCCGAACTGGCCGAGATCACCTCTGCCCTCGAATTCCTGCTCGACAACCCCTACGTCACCGCCCAAACCCTCACCATAGACGGCGGCTACTCGCTCATCTGACGCCCGTACCGCGACATTTATGTCGCAAAACCTGAGCGTGGCGACATAAATGTCGCCTTACAATGCCCGAACCTGGAGACCGATATGCCCGAATCCCCCCAATTCCTCGTTGGCCGCCTGACATCCGAAGGCGAAAAAATGTCCGCTTTCTTCGAAGCGCTCAGCCCCGAACAGTGGCGGCAGACCGTTTACACCGAGGGCGCGGAATGGACCATCCGCTCGGTGCTGGCGCATTTCGTCATGGCCGAGCGCGGCTTCCTGAAACTCTTCGACAATATCCTTGGGGGCGGCCCCGGCGTCTCGGAAGATTTTTCGATAGACCGCTACAACGCCCGCCAGCAGGAAAAGACCCAAGACATGACCCCCGCCGAACTCCTGCAAGCTTACCGCGACGTGCGGGCCGAGATCATCGCCTGGGTCTCCCAGCGCAGCGAAGCCGACCTGCAATTGCAGGGACGCCACGCCGCCATGGGCCTCACCACCCTGCTGGAAATGGTAAAAATGATCTACCTGCATAACCAGATGCACCTGCGCGACATCAAAAAAGCGACTCAACGAATCAGCGAATAAACGAGTCAACGAATCATTGACTCGCTGACTCGAATCCCATGTCTCGATTACGTACCCTCACCCGCCTCGCCCGGCCCTTTTCCCTGATCCTCTCCACCCTGACCTTCTCCTTCGGCTCAGGCGTGGCCCGTTACCTCGGCAACGACCTGCTGCCCGCCGCCGGGCTGTCCCTGCTGTGGATATTCCTGCTCCAGATCGCCTCTGCCTGGCTGGTGGAATACTTCCGCAGCCCGGCCGAACCCCTGCCGGACGCCGAAACGCCGCGCCAGCGTGAACGGTTGCGCACCCTGCTGCTGCAAGCCTCCGCCGCCGCGCTGACCCTGCTGGCTGCCGTCACCATCCTCCTGCTGGCGCTCAAAGCCCTCAACCCGGCGGCCATGCTGGTGATGGGACTGGCCTTCGCCCTGATGCTCGCCAACGCCGTCCCGCCCGTCCGGCTCATTTCACGCGGCTTCGGGGAGTTTGCCCAGGCCATCTTCCTGGCCTATCTCATCCCGGCGTTGGCCTTCCTCCAGCAGGCCGACCGGCTCCACAGCCTGGTCACGCTGCTGGCCTTCCCGCTGGCCCTGCTGGCCCTGGCCTACCTGCTCGCCCTCGACTTCCCCTCCTACGCCGCCGACCTCAAATACCGGCGCGGCTCCCTGCTGGTCCGCCTGGGCTGGGAGCGGACGATGCCGCTCCACCACGGCCTGGTGCTGGCCGCCTACGCCTTGCTGGCCCTCGGACCGCTGCTGGGATACCCGCTGGCCCTGCTCTGGCCGGTCTTCCTGACCTTCCCGCTGGCCCTCTACCAGATCTTCATGCTGCGCAACATCGGCGTCGGGGCCAAACCGGTCTGGAGCCTGCTGACCGCCAACGGCGCGGCCATCTTCGCCCTCTCGGCCTACCTGCTGACCCTCACCTTCTGGCTCCGCTGACCCATGCCCGAATTCCTGACCCTCCTTCCCCCTGACGAAGCCCGTTCCCTGCTCCTGCGAAACTTACCAGAAGATGAGCCTGCTTCCGAGACGATTGACACGCTCCAGGCCCTGGGCCGGGTGGCTGCCGAAGACCTGACCGCCCCGCACCCGCTCCCGGAGTTCCCGCGCTCCACCGTGGACGGGTACGCCGTCCGGGCCCGGGATACGTTCGGGGCGGGCGACGCGCTCCCGGCTTACCTGGCCCTTATCGGCGAGGTCCCGATGGGCGGCGCGGCGGATTTCGCCTTGCAGCCCGGCCAGACGGCGGTCATCCACACCGGCGGGATGCTGCCCGCCGGGGCCGATGCGGTCGTCATGCTGGAATACACCCAGGTCGTTCACCGTGGCGCGCACGGAGAACACAGAGAAGAACAACAAGAAAACTCTGTGGTGAATCCCGAAATCGAAGTCCTGCGGGCCGTGGCCGAGGGCGAGAACGTGATCCGCGTCGGCGAGGATGTGGCCCAGGGACAGGTGATCCTGCCCAAAGGGAGTCCGCTCCGCCCGGCAGAGATCGGGGGGTTGATGGCGCTGGGGATTACGTCGCTACGCGTAGCCAGGAAGGTCAGCGTCGGCATCATCTCCAGCGGCGACGAGGTGGTCGAGCCGTCTGTCCGCCCCGGGCCGGGCCAGGTGCGGGACGTCAACTCGTACACCCTGTCGGCCCTGGTCGGGAAGTCCGGCGGGGAGGCGCGGCGCTACGGCATCGTGGGAGATACGTTCGAGGCGCTGCAAAGCATGGCGGCTAAAGCCCTGGCCGAGAACGACGTGCTGGTCATCACCGCCGGGTCGTCGGCCAGCACAAGGGACATGACTGCGGATGTCATTGCCTCGCTCGGAGAGCCGGGGGTGCTGGTGCATGGGATCAACACCCGCCCCGGCAAGCCGACGATTTTGGGCGTGTGCGGCGGCAAGCCGGTAATTGGATTGCCCGGTAACCCGGTCAGCGCATTGGTCAACGGGGTTATGCTGCTCGTCCCGGTCATCGAGCGCCTGATGGGCGTCACGCCCCGCCCGCGTCCGGTCGTCCGGGCCAGGCTGACGGTCAACCTGGCCTCCCAGGCCGGCCGCGAAGACTGGTGGCCGGTCAGACTCACCACAGAGATCACGGGGCACACTGAGCAAAGAGAGAAAAAAGACTCTGTGAACTCCGTGGTGAGCTATCTCGCAGAGCCGATTTTCGGCAAATCCAACCTGATCTTCACCCTGGCCGCGGCGGACGGCCTGCTCAAGATCCCGCCGGATGCCACCGGCCTGAGCGCCGGAGAGTTAGTGGAGGTGATGCTGGTGTGAGGGGATAAGAAGGATGTAAGAAGGATCTAAGAAGGATCCAAGTAGGATGGAATAGGCAGACTGAGGTACACAGATTGGACGGAATGAGGGATTTTCACGGAAAAGATAAAAATAACCGTAACTGCTCAAGCTTGCGGGTTTTTCGCCTGACTCGGCGGGCTGCCCTTACAGGGGGCTTCGCACAAGCCCTGGCTCAGTACGAAAAAGCCCTCCGGGCTGCTGAAAAGTCGGCCTTTGGCCGACTTCCATGAACTGAGGCAGGGATTTATCCCGCCGGAACATGCCGGGAGGCCAGACGGCTGAACAGTTACAAATAACCATGCACAAAGGCTTTTTAGCAGGGGATTCCCAAAACCTGGAAATTTGTCACTTGCCTTGAGGGGGAGATGGCTGTATGCTTAAGACACCGTTGGACAATGATATTGGGAGCAAATAAGTAATGTGGGTTGTCACGATTTCATCCAGTTACCAAATCACCATCCCAAAAGAAATCAGGGAGCGTTTCGACCTTAAGCCTGAAGACAAGGCGTTGTTCATTCCTCGTGGGAAGACTGCTGAAGTCTTGTTTGCGCATACCGAGGAGGAATTGGAAGATAAGCGACGCCAGTATGTGTATGACCAAAAGAGTATGAACGATGCCGCTTGATTTCCCTGAACCCGACTGGAAGACCCTCTCCCGCCTGAAACCGTTGGCGCTCGACCGCCTGTGCCGGCGTATTTTGGATAAATCGGGGAAAATCATCGCTCGAGTTCGAGATGGCGAACATCACCAGGTCTATCTCGGTTTGTATCGCCACATCCACGAGAGCGATAAAGTGCTGGCCGATTGCTTCGACACATGGAGCCGCTCCCATGCGCTGAGCGGTTTGATAAACTGGATGTCGGCGGACTTGCTCACGGATGAAGAATTCGCCGCTTTCAGCGCAGAGACGCGGGAGAAGGTGGAATGGTTCATGAAACAGCACCAATAACAGCACGAGCCGCCGCTGGAACTGTTTGGCGCGGATGCGGTGGAACGGTGGTTTACGGAGAAGGAAGTGGAAGAAGTGGTTGAGTTTGCAAATAAGATGGCGATTCAATAAAGGCAGAATATCCGTATGATAACAACCGACACTATCAAACTGCTTCTAGGCATACTTTCGGGGATTTCTGCCTTGATAGTTACCATTTTGTTGATGGCTGCCGAAGAAAATATACGATATTTTATACGGCGATATATTCCTGGTGAGTCAAGAAGAGGCGCGCCCCCTAGACCAAGATCGAAGGCATATTGGGGCATCTTGTCATTTTTTGCAATCGTTTCGGTATTACTTGGAGCATTATCGGCAAGTATCGAGTCTGGTAATCCATCTTTACCTGTTACCGAAATCCCCGTAGCAACTGAAAGCCCAGTGCCAACGTTGACGCCTATGCCATCAGCCACTGCCACGCCCGTTTCTATCCCAATGGAACTCCTAGATTTGAATATAGCCACCACTGGCTTGAAGGGGCAAATTTGCGGTTATTCAAAAATATCATCAATTGTCCGTGATCTTGATCAGAACTTGCATGTTTTCTTTGTCACAGGAGATGACCCAACTACCGTATTTGAATCTATCTCGGCAGACAACGGTAAGACATGGTCATCTCCTGATTCTGTTGCTGGATTTATCGTTGAGGGACAACATCTTGGATTGACCTGTGCCGCCGCGCTTGATCCTTTTGGAAATATACATTTGTTTTTTGACCTGACAGCGAGTGATATAGGCTACACAATCTGGTCTCCCGCTTCTGGTTGGAAGCGCCCCGTCATACGTGGACAGGGTTTGCCCGACGTTGGTAATTTTGCTGTCAATTTGGCAACTGGAAACGAAAATCAAGTCCACGCTATTTGGAGCAGCAAGAAGTTATGGTACACGTTCTTTGACGGGAAAGGTTGGTCGTCTGAACTACAAGTTGCACCTGGAGGTTGGCATCCAGATATTTTTGTTGACAATAACAATGTTAGACATGTTGTTTATAATGATGCAAGCTTCATTCCAGACAAATCAGGTGATGGCTCTTCGTTTGTAACGGTTTATTACACCTCTTCGGAGGATGGGGAACATTGGAGCGCCGAAAAAGTTGTTCCGCCTGATGATGGCGTTTGGAAAGGCGACGCGGCAATAGTCGTAGATGAAACTGGCAGAAGGCATGTGACCTACATCAAGTGGGCGCAACTCGAAGGTGACCTTTACTATAGCTATTCAGATGATGGACAAGCTTGGTCTCAGCCTGAAATGCTGAACATTGACCCTGGTGTTGTTACTGGTAATGATGGTAACGAATCCGCCGCAATGCTCTTGGACAATAATGGCAACCTATATGTCGTTTGGCAAGCGGTTGTTTCTGAAGATTGGACAAAGAATAGATTAATTCTGCGTTGGCTCAATAAATCTACCCAGAAATGGAGCGAACCGATTGAGATTTCGAAAGTTTTGAGTGGGATTGGCGATCAGCCATCAATGCCCTATAAAGTCTATGGCTGGAAGGACAGAAATAGTTTCGTTTTAGACATAGTTTGGACAAGCGCTGGGGAAATTTATTACGGTCAAATCAAATTTGAGGCTGCTCCATAAAAAGGGCAGATTTAGTAAAACACGCAAATGACATACGATTTCACCGCCTATATCACCATTGGAATACTTGTTTTTGCCTTGCACCGCATTCGGAGGGCGATTCGGGCAAGAAATAGCGTCACAGCAAGCCTCAAAGGATTGACGGTACTGTGCGAGATTTTGCTGATAGCCACCGCGATTTTTTATTGGAGAATAACATCATCCACAACACTTTCGACATTTGACTCTTGGACAACCGCAATCGACATTGCATTTGCTCATGTTTTCGTGACGATGATTGTTTTCTTCGTTTTTTATTATTTGCTCAATTCGATTTCGATCTTATTGTCTTTTCTAATACTCGCTATAGCCTTTATCGTCGATAGAGTATTGTTGTTTATTTTTGTTGCGCCCGCTTATGGAGTCACCTATCTTGTTTCAAAGAGCAACGCGCAAAAAGTTGCCGATGTTATTTCTGCGCCGATCCAAACCATTTTTGCGTTCTTCCTTCTAAATAGAGACGAGGTCGTGACACTAATCAAAGTCACTGGCAGTTTCTTGATCACGAAGTTGTTGCTGATTGATACTATTGATTTGCAGGAGTATTACCTTTTTGGAAGTTATGACGGCACTTTAGGTTGGTATTTGCCCACAACATATCGGTTTACAATCTTGTTCAACCATGTAAATGAAATTTTTGTCTTTTTATCCAGCAATGATGTTATTCGCACAACCATTGGATTCTTGGCTCTACTCATTGGGGGAATAATCGGAGTGGCAGGATTGCTAAAAGCAGTGAAGGATATTAGCGAAAGTTTCAAAAGGTAATAACCTCATGCTCACCGACCCTAAACTCCGCTCACAAGTAGACGCCCTCTGGGATAAGTTCTGGACAGGGGGATTGACCAACCCGCTCGATGCGATCGAGCAGTTTTCGTATTTGCTGTTCCTCAAGCGGTTGGATGACCGCGAGAACGCGGCTGAGAGGCAGGCAAAACGCAAGGGGACGGCGTACCAGGCTCAGGTCAAGAAAGAGATGCGGTGGAGCATCTGGAAGCAGATGAAAGCGGAGGAGATGCTCAAGCATCTTAAGTCGGTCGTCTTCCCGCAGTTGGCAAGTCTCACCGATGAAGCCTCATCGTTTGGTATCTATATGCGCGGGGCGGAGTGCAAGATCAATAAGCCGAGTCTGTTAGTGGAGGCGGTGAATCTGATCGACCAGATGGAGATCAGCCAGCAAAATCAGGATGTGCAGGGCGACCTGTACGAGTACCTGCTGAGTCATTTGAGCATCGCGGGGCGCAATGGACAGTTCCGCACGCCGCGTCACATCATCCGCATGATGGTGCAGATGCTCGACCCGAAGCCGAAGGAACGCGTCGGCGACCTTGCCGCGGGCACGGGCGGATTTTTGATCAACGCCCACCAGCACATTCTGGAGAAAGCCACGTCGAAGGACATCCTTGAATTCGATGAGGACGGCAGCGCGCATCATCTGATCGGCGACCTGTTGAAGGATGACGAGCGCAAGTTCATGCAGGGCAAAAAATACCTGCGCGGCTTCGACAACGACTCAGGCATGACCATGCTGCGCATCGGCTCGATGAACCTGATGCTGCACGGCATCCAGGAGCCGCAGTTCTTTTACATGGACACGCTCTCCAAGGGTTATGAGGGCGCGGGCGAGTACGATGTCATTTTGATGAACCCACCCTTCAAAGGCGCGGTGGACAAAGGCGACGTACACCCTGACCTGCCCAGCGACACGACCAAGAGCGAGTTGCTCTTTTTGCATTTGATCCTGCGCGCGCTCGATATGGGCGGACGCGCGGCGGTGATCGTGCCCGACGGCGTGCTGTTCGGGTCGAGCCGCGCCCATGTGGAACTGCGCAAACGCCTCATCGAAGAGAATCGGCTGGACGGCGTGGTCTCGATGCCTTCGGGCGTCTTCAAGCCCTACGCGGGCGTCAGCACGGCGGTTCTGTTCTTCACGCGCGGCGCACAGACGAAAAATATTTGGTTCTACGACATGGCGCACGATGGTTTTTCGCTGGACGATAAGAGAAACAAAATAGAAGAGAATGACATTCCTGATGTGTTGAAGTGTTGGGAGAATCGGCATACCAAGAAGTTTTTAGAGACTAGAGACTTGAGAATTGGAGAATTGAGGGGATTGCTTGCGCCGATGAAGGCGGAGCGATTGGATTTGCAAAAGGAAATCAACCGCCTCACGTTCGAACTGGCAATTGATTCTGTTTCTGATGGTTTAAACGCCCCGACGCCTTTTGCCACGGAGACACAGAGTCGCGGAGAAGGAAATAAAAAAGAATCTCTGAGTCTCAGTGTCTCTGTGGCTAAATCTCTTTCCGACGCCCAAGCCAAACTCGCCAATCTCAATTCTCTAATCTCCAATCCTCAATCCGAATTAGACCGCCTGACCCGCCAGTTCTGGGTGACGAAGGAGCAGGTGAAGGCTAACAAATACGATCTCTCTGCCAGCCGTTACCGCCAGGTGGAAGCGGACGCGGCGTATCACGAACAGCCGTCTGTGACGTTGGAACGTTTGGCGCGGTTGGAGGGTGTGATGTTGGACGAAATTTCCGAGTTGAAGAAATTGCTGAAATGACAATTCAAGAAATTGTTAGCATTGAAGAAATAGCAACCGATGTTCAATCGGGCTTTGCGTCAGGCGAAAGAACTGCTGATGGCGTTGTGCAATTACGAATGAACAACGTTACTACTGAAGGAAGTTTGAATTGGTCATCATATATTCGTGTTCCGACAAGTAAAAAGCAAATTGAAAAATATCAGTTACAACCAGGTGATATTCTTTTCAATAATACAAACAGCCCAGAGTTGGTTGGTAAGACTGCTGTATTCAAAGACTTTGGCGAGCCAGTTGTTTTCAGTAATCATTTTGTGCGTTTACGAGTTGATGAAGAAAGAGTTGATCCGCAATACTTGGCTGCTTGGTTTATAAAACAATGGCAAAATCGCGTTTTTGAAAGTTTATGCACACAATGGGTAAATCAAGCCGCAGTCCGCAAAGAAGATTTACTTGACCTGAAAATTCCCCTGCCCCCGCTGACCGAGCAAAAGCGGATTGCGTCCCTGCTGGCGCGGGCTGACCGTCTCCGCACCCTGCGGCGGACGGCGCACGAACTCGGCGAGTCCCTGCTCCAGTCCGTGTTTTTGGAGATGTTTGGGGACGTTGTTAGAAATGATAAAGGCTGGGAAAAAGTTTCAATTTCTGATTTAGGAAAAGTTCAAACTGGAAACACGCCTTCACGTGAAGAACCTGAAAACTATGGCGATTTTATCGAATGGATAAAGTCAGATAATATCCGTGATGAACAATTATATGTTTCTCCAAGCCGTGAAAAACTTTCCAAAATTGGCTTGAAAAAAGGAAGAAGTGTTGACGCTGGCGCAGTTTTGGTTACTTGTATTGCTGGAAGTTTGGAGCATATTGGCGATACTTCGCTTACTAACCGTACAGTTGCCTTCAATCAGCAAATCAATGCTATTTCACCATTCGATGGTGTAAATCCTTTATTCTTGCGAACCATGATGCGTATTGCTAAGCCGCATATTCAGTTCAATGCTTCGGCTGGCATGAAGCACATAATCACGAAATCGAAACTGGAAGAACTTGTTTTGGTGAAACCACCGCTGAGCCTGCAAGAAGAGTTTGCGGGTGTGGTGGCGCGGGTCGAGTCCCTGCGGGGGAGGATGTCCGAGGCGGGGAGGCAGGTCGAGGGGTTGTTTGAGTCGTTGCTGGCGGAGAGTTTTGGATAAAAGGAGAACAATATGGCACGAAAACCACAATCACGCGGAACATGTCAATACTGCGGAGAGGAAACTGCCAAGGCAGGCATGAGCCGTCATTTGGAAAAATGCGAAAAGCACGCACAGATCGTTCAAGTTGCAGAAGCAGGGAATCAACCTGAAGAAACGCTGTGGCACATACGCGTACAAGACGCCTACGCAAAAGATTTTTGGCTCGACCTTGAAATGCGAGGTTCGGCAACGCTTGAGAAATTGGATGCTTACTTACGCGCCATTTGGCTGGAATGCTGTGGGCATTTGAGTCAATTTACGGTTGGCGGATGGGGCGGGCACGAAATTGGAAAGGCTCGCAAGGCAGACGAAATATTCCGAAAGGCTCCAGACTTGCTCCACCTTTATGATTTTGGAACAACCTCCGAAACCGCGATTCATGTTGTTGGCTCTCGCAAAGGAAAAGCTACGACAAAACATCCCATCGCCTTGATGTCTCGTAATAATATGCCTGAAAGAGTCTGCCAGACGTGCGGCAAACCAGCGAGTTACATCTGCATGGAATGTTTGATTGAAGGCGATATGGATAGAAATCCATACCTGTGCGAGGAGCACGCCGAAGATCATCCGCATACAAATTATGGCGACCCTACTCCACTAGTTAATTCGCCACGCGTGGGAATGTGCGGCTATGAAGGTCCTGCCGAGCCGCCCTATTGATATGGAACTACTCTCTACTCTCGAATATCTACTCTCTACCCTTGCGTGCGTGGTGGCGCGGGTCGAGTCGCTGCGGGGGAGGATGTCCGATGCGGGGAGGCAGGTGGAGGGGTTGTTTGAGAGTTTACTAAGTCAAAGTTTTGGAGAGCAGATATGAATTGGATAGATGTACTGCAAGCCATA
Source organism: Anaerolineales bacterium UBA5796 (assembly GCA_002418215.1). Lineage (GTDB taxonomy): Bacteria > Chloroflexota > Anaerolineae > Anaerolineales > Villigracilaceae > UBA5796. Next base: position 6,951 of record DIDQ01000010.1, on the reverse strand, counting down.
ATAAGTGGTGTTGTTGTGGGTCTTGTTGTCTTCGGGCTTGATCTACTTCGAGCATTCCGAGAAAGAAAGTTGTCAGACTTTCGTATTGCCGCAAATTGGGAAACTGTCAATCCGAAGGTGAGTTTGAGAAGTTTCTATTTGCGTGACGCAAATTTATCGGGAATGAATTTATCGAATGCAAATCTCGAGGACGCCGATATGAAATCTGCGGGGTTATGGGCAACCAATATGAGCGATACTAACTTGCGCGGGGCAAATCTAATCAAGACAGAACTCATCGGAACAAACTTCAAGAAGGCAAATGCGACGGATGCCGATTTTTCTCGATCTGTTATCAGACGTCACAATTATCCCGACTTGAACTGTGTAACTGATTTTTCGAGTGCTACATTAGTCAAATGTAATTTTCAATGGGCAACACTTGAAGAAGCCAAATTTCGAAAAGCTGACTTGAAACGGTCAAAATTCGGTGGCGCTATTGTTCTGGAGTGTGATTTTACTGGCGCAGATTTTACGGATTCGACATGGAAAAAAGTTAAGCATGTTGAAAAATGTATTTGGAAAGATGTGAAAGGCGTCTCTTCCGAAAACTTTCCATCTGACTTATTGAAAGAAATTCAGAGGCAGAATGCAAAATAAGTGCTTTGCGGGTGTGGTGGCGCGGATCGAGTCTCTGCGGGGGAGGATGTCCGAGGCGGGGAGGCAGGCCGAGGGGTTGTTCGAGAGTCTGTTGAGCCAAAGTTTTGGAGGAAGATAATCATGAATATTGGATTGGGATTTTATGAAATCTTCGCTCGAATCGTTCCAGGAGCATTTTATCTTCTTGCACTTCTACAACTTGGTTCTATTCTCAAAATAATCCCTTTTGACTGGCAAGCATTTAATGGATTGGGAATTGTTCCTTCGCTTGGGCTGACAGTTATTGCATATATATTGGGAACGGCGCTTTATCCTGTATCAATTCTGTGGCACAGACTATTCAAACCTAAGAATGTTCAACAGAGTGCGTTCATTGAGTTTCAAAAACGAAATCCTGGCTGGAAGTTTGACTTTGATGGAAAAGATTGGCGTATGCTCTTTGCATTAATTCGTAAAGGAAGCCCTGATACTGCAAATGCAATTGATAAACAGAATGCCTTGTATATCATGCTGGCAAGTATTAGTTTTGGAATAATTTTATTAGCAATCAATCAGATTGTTATGTTCTTCGTGGGAGGAACGTATCTTAACATCATATATTTTGTATTGCTTATTGCTATGTCCCTTCTGGTTGCACGCGAAGGAAGATTTTTTCAAGCGCGTTTTTATCATCTAATCTTCGAAACGATTTTGTCGCACGAAATAAAACTGGAGAATCTGGTCAAACGAGATTCGGAAACTGCCGTTCGAGGAATTAAGAAGGAATGAAGTATTCCAACCGAACCGTTGAGCGTAAACAATTACGAATGCGATTTGCGGGCGTGGTGGCGCGGGCGTTGTGTCGGGCCTGTCGAGACATCGAGTTTCTGCTGGCGTAATCTTTTCAAGAATAAAAAACCCCCCGCGTGGGGTATTTTCTTCTGCGCTAAAGTTTTTCGAGTAATTCCGTAAACCCATCGGGCGAGATGGATATTTCCCGCAAAATCTCGCGCATGAGCGGACGGGCAAGGTCCCTGTTTCCGTGATTGGGGGGTGTCGTTGGTTCGTCCATCCGTGTGAAGATAGAAAACGTGACTTCCCTTTTGGCGCACGGCGGCAAACCCGAGATGATGGAGAAGCCTTATCCATCGTCTTGAAATTCACCATGGGCAGTTTGCTCATAAGGCAATCTCAACCTGCTGTGTGCCGACAAAGCGCAAAGGTTCGTTGGCAATCTCCGGGTTTTCTTCGATGCAGGGCTTCAACACTTCCTGTAAATTGCGCTGCAATTCATCCAACGTCTCAGCCTGGGGATGCGCCTCGATTACATTGGGGATGATGCCAACGTAAAGCTGGCTTTCTTTGTCGTATTCGATATGGAAGGGATCAAATCCGGGAAGGGCGAGGGAGGCCTCGCCCTTCCCGGTTGGGTTGTGCGCCGGTAATCATGGACCGGGCGGCGGTCAGGGGATGTCTGCAGGACGCAGCCCTTCCGCAAACTACGGGACGTAATACTCGATGATGAGCTGCGGGCGGGAGGCAGCCGGGGCGTTGCCGCTGTAGAAGCTCATGAAGTTGGCCAGGGCGTTGTTGTTGTCGTCCAGTTTGAAGCGCAGGCGGAACTGGGTCACACCGGAGGCCGAGGTCAGCTTGTTGATGAAGCCTTTGGCGCTGGTCAGGTTGAGGCTGTACCAGTTGGCGGCCGGGGCCGGGGTGGAGGGACCGACCGTCTTGTTGCGGGGGGCCTGGAAGTCCGGGGCGGCCAGGGCGGCTCCCGTCCCGAAGAAACCTTTCCGCACATCCACGAACAGGCCCTGGAAGATCGTGAAGGGGTTCCCGCCGCCGGTGACACCCTGCTTCTTGATCTTGAGGGTCACTTTGGTGATCACGGCGTTATCCGGCAGGCCCGAGGTGACGAACGAAAGGATGCCGCGGTACTGCTTCCGGGCGGCGTCGTCGCCCAGGCGGAAGGTGCTGGCTCCGGCGTTGAACGTGCCGCCCGCGTTGCTGGTCTCGGACGATTCGAGCACCCAGCCGTCGAAGGCCCCCGCCGATTTCAGGGCCAGCACCTTTTTGACCGTGTAGGCCTGACCGGTGGTGAAGCCGGCCGTGAGCGGGTTGTTGGCCGCATCCAGGATCGTGCCGTCGTTGAGCACGACCAGGCGGAGGGAGCCGTTGCCCGTCCCGGTGTTGACGGTGACGGTGTAGACCGCGCCGGTGTTGGTGATGTTCGTGACCGCGTAGCCGGTGATGGCGCCCGTTTTGGTGAAGCTGAAATCGGTGGCGTCCACGCCGGTGACGGGTTCGGTGAAGGTGACGGTGAATTTGACGAACCGCTTGCTGGTCGGGTTGGCGTCCACCCGCAGGCTGGAGACGACGGACGGCGGGGCGGTGTCCACCAGCCAGGTGAAGCTGGCCGGGGTTCCCGCGTTGCCCACCGGGTCAATGGCCCGGACCGAGAAGGTATGGGCCCCGTCCCCAAGCCCCAGGTAGGCCCATGGGCTGGTGCAGGCGGAGAAACCCAGGCCGTCCATGTCGCATTCGAAGGCGGCTGTGCCGTCGGTGCTGGAGAAGTTGAAGGTGGCGTCGGCGCTGGCGGAGGGATCGGGCGGCGTGGGCGGATCAATGCTGGCGTCCGGGGCGGTGTTGTCGAGCGTGTAGGTCTCGTCGGTGGCGGGTTCGGCCCCGGCGAAAGCGTTCCCGGCCAGGTCGGTGAGGGTCGGGCCGACGAAATCGAGGCCCACCAGGCCGTCGAATCCGGCCAGGTCGCCGCCGGAGACGGTTACATCGTAAAGGCTGGCGCTGACGGGTGTGACTGCCGAGGCGGTGGCGGTCGTGGTGCCGTTGACGCCGAAATCGGCCGCGTCCACACCGGTGACGTCTTCATCGAAAGCGGCCCGGAAGACGAGCGTGTCCGCGTTGGTGGGAGAGGTGGCCGGGGTCTGGAGGCTGAAGGCGGTCGCGGTCGGGGCGGTGTTGTCCACCGTGTAAGTTTCGTCGGTGGCCGGTTCGGCGTTGACGAAAGTGTTCCCGACCAGGTCGGTGATCGCCGGGCTGGCGGCGAAGTCCAGGCCGACGGGGCCGTCGAGACCGGCCAGGTTCCCGCCGGAGATGGTCACGTCGTAGACGCTGGCGCTGACCGGCGTGACCGCAAAGACGAGGGCGGTCGAGCCGTTGGCGGCGAAGTCGGACGCGTCCACGCCGGTCACGTCTTCGCTGAAGGTGGCCCGGAAGGTGAGCGCGTCGGCGTTGGTCGGGTTGGAAGCCGGGGACTGGCGCACGAAGGAAGTGATCGTGGGCGCAATGCCGTCGTAAGTGACTTCGTTGTCGCCGCTGGTGCTGGCGGTGTTGCCGTTCCCGGCCGGGTCCTGGACCACGCCGGAGGCGAGGGAGGCGGTCACGGTCCCGGCCCCGCTCATCCCGGTGACGGCGATGTCGAAGGTGGTGCCGTCGAGCGGGGCGATTTCGGTCACGGTGGCAGACGTCCCCCCGATCGTCCCGCCCAGGGTGACGTCCCCGGCGGTGAACGAGGCGGGGTCAATCGCTTCGCTGAAAACTGCGGTGAAGTTGATCGCCGCGTCGTTGGTCGGGTCGGCCTGTCCGCCGGACTGGTTCACGGCGACGGTCGGGGCGATATTGTCCAGCGTGTAGGTTTCATCGGTGGCGGGTTCGGCGATGACCAATGCGTTCCCGTGAATGTCGGTGATGTCTGAGGCGGGGTTCAGGTTCAGGCCGACCGTGCCGTTGAAGGCGGCCAGGTTCCCGCCGGAGAGGGTCACGTCATAGACGCTGGCGCTGCCGCCCACGGAGACCGCGCCCGTTACCGAAGCGGTCGAGGTGCTGTCCTTGAGGAAGTCCGCCGTGTTGACGCCAAGCACGTCTTCATTGAATGTGACCCGGAAGGTGAGCGAATCGGCGTTGGTGAGGCTGGAGGCCGGGTTCTGGCGGGTGAACGAGAGCGCGCTCGGTGAAACGATGTCCACCTCGGCGACGAACGCATCGGCATTGTTGCCGGAACTGTTGTGGGGCCGGATGGGCGTACCCCATTCGACGCTGCTGGCTCCCAGCATGAACACGTCGCCGGACGAGACAGCCGCAATGGACCCGCCGGTATCGTTGCCCGTGCCGCCCAGGAAGGCGTTCAGGGCCAGGTTGCCGCTCGTGTCCAGTTTGGTGACGAACGCGTCGGTGCCGCCGGAGTGCCCCTGGACGGGCGTGCCCCATTGGGCGTCGCTGATGCCCATCACGAACACGTCGCCGTTCCCGTCTTCGACGATGCTGGCGCTGCTGTCCACCGTGGCGCTGCCCTGGAAGGTGTTCCAGTTCAGGGTCCCGGCGGTGGTGTCAATTTGGGCCGCGAAGCCGTCGTCGCCGCCGGTGTAGGCGTCCACCGGCGTCCCCCAGGTTGCGGAACTGGTGCCGGCCACGTACAGGTTGCCGCTGCTGTCGGCGGTGACGGCCGCGCCCAGGTCGTTCCCGCTCCCGCCCAGGAAGCCGTGCCAGGCGCGGGCGCCGTTGGCCGGGCTGAGTTTGGCGTAGAAGCCGTCGTTGAGAGCGGTGTAAGCCCGCTTGGGAGAGGTCCCCCAGTCGGCGCTGCTGAGGCCGGTCACGAACACGTCGCCGTTATTGTCCAGGGCGATGCCGTTGCCCTGGTCGTCGCCCGCGCCGCCGATGAAGGTGTTCCAGATGCGAGTGCCGCTGGCGTTGAACCGGGCGGCGTAGGCGTCGTTGAGGCTGGCCGTAAAAGCGACCAGGGGCGCGCCCCAGGTGCCGTTGCTGTAGCCGGTGACGAACGAGTTGCCGCTCGTATCCACGGCGATATCGGTGCTGGTTTCTGAGCCGATCCCGGACGTGAAGGTGTTCCAGAGCAGGTTGCCGTCATTGTCCAGTTTCGCCACGAAGGCGTCCACGTCGTTCAGGTCGACCACGGTGCAGTCCACCGGGCAGGACCAGGCCCCGCTGACGTTGGCGTCGCTCCAGCCGGTGATGTAGATGTTGCCGGAGCCGTCGAGCGCAATGCCGTTGCCGTAATCGTCCTGGCTGCCGCCCAGGAAGGTGTGCCAGAGCAGGTTGCCGTTCGGGTCGAGCTTGGCGACGAAGGCGTCGTAACCGGCTGCGGTGTAGGCCCGCACCGGCGTGCCGCCCCAGTCGGCGTCGCTGTCGCCGACGACGTAGACGTTGCCGCTCGCATCCAGGACGATGTCGTTGCCCGCTTCGTCGCCGCTGCCGCCCAGGAAGGTGTTCCAGATGGTGATCGGATCAATCACCAGGGCGTAAGCCGGATCGTAAGCCCCGACGGCGAACCCGACCTGGTTCCTGCCGCGGGTCTGGAAGCGGACCGCCACGTCCACGCGCTGGCCGTTGATCTGCTGCCAGGCGACCGGCGCGCTCTCGGTGATCAAGCCGTTCCGGTAGCGGGCGACGAGCTGCCCGTCGGCGCTGATCTCCAGCGGGGCGTTGTACCCCAACCGGATCCGGGCCGGATCGGCCCCCGGCTGGAGCGTGTACGTGGTCTGGAAGATGCCTCCCGCCGCCGCGTCGAACGCCAGCGAGATGCCGTCCCACAGGCCTGGGTATGTGACCCGGCTCAGCGGGGCGGCCTGGCCCCCGCGAGACGCCGCATCCAGGCCGACAGGCTGGACTGCGTTCGCGCCGGAGAACTCCACCCGCAGGGCGTGAGAGCCGCTGGCGGCGTAGTACCCGTCAGCGCCGAACCCCAGGACGTGGCCCTTCGACGCAAATTGCAGGAGCCTGGGCGCTCCGTCCTGCCTGAGGGCGGTCAACCCCGCCGCGCCTGCGAAAGACGCCGGGGCCGCCAGCGAAAACAACAGGCTGGCGAAGATGAGGATATGAAACCATTTCGTGCTTGACTTTCCGTTCATTTTTTTCTCCTTTTGGGTTTGCCTTTTGTCTCAAGGCTGGTTGGGACGAATGCCGATAAGGCCCTTCTCAGGCTCGGTTAAATAAAAAAGCGACACCTTGCCTGGCATCACTCTGGGTGGGACATTTTCTCTGCCCGCTCGTCTTGCCCGAAGGCTGAAGATCCCCTCCGGCAAATTGGGGTTGACCGTTATTCGTGGTTGAAATGTAAGACCGGCCCATAGCCATTCCTCTCCTGAACGAGTGTGTGACGAATTCGGAGTTCTATCGTCTGTTTTGCGGATTACTTCCTACCTGTCGTTCGAGGCCGGTAAAGGTTATCAGCGGGATGGGTGATTTCTTTAACCCGCGAAGGGTTAATGTTGGATCACCCCCGTATCAATTCGTATGCGACAGGCAAGTTATACAATAGATGTCTTGCATTAGTGATAGGGCTAACGTGATGCAAACCTT
>DIDQ01000136.1 GCA_002418215.1 Anaerolineales bacterium UBA5796 | reverse complement strand
AATTTCAAAACACTCTCTAAGGATTTCGCGCCTTCGATAGGGGTTGCGTAAGCCTTCCTTCTCGACCAAATCTACAGGGCGCTTGAACATTTCCTGAAGCTCGATCTTCATATCCGCCAGCTCGAACAGCCCGATGTCGGCCTCAGGGTCAATGCTCACCAGCACGTCAACATCGCTGTCGGGGCGGAAATCCTCGCGCAGGACCGACCCAAATACCGAGAACTCGGTAATATTCCACCGCTTGCAGAAGTCGGCGATCTTTTTGCGAGGCAGGGTAAATTTTTTATTTTGCATGGCTCTAACCTTCGAGACCTTCGTCTTTTATCTTATCGTTTTTCATGGAAAAACGCAACGAAAAGGGGAAACCTGGCAGGCTGTCGGAGAACCCGTTCAGCATCGTTTTTTCACCGCGAAGTGCGCGCAGATCGCTAAGAAGACCCTTTGAACTTCGCGTTCTTAGCGTTCTTCGCGGTTCAAATTTGCCTTTTGCGCCGCCAAACATTGCTCTCCGACAAACTGCTAGACGATTGTTACTTCCGCCCCCTCGTAGCTCGTGCCCAGCTCGAAGACGCGGGCGCTCAACCCGGCGGACTCGAACGCCCGCTTCATGCTGGACCCGATGGCTGAATCCTGCTGCGAGGCGAAGGCGATCAGGCTGGGACCGGCTCCCGAGAGCGCCACTGCGGCCGCGCCCGCTTTCTTCCCCGCTTCCAGGGCGGCGATCGCGCCGGGGATGAGCGGCAGGCGATAGGGCTGGTGCAGGCTGTCTTTCATGGCGATGCCGAGCAATTCGAGGTCCCCGGTGCGGAGGGCCTCTGTGACCAGCACGGCCCGGCTGATATTGAAGATGGCGTCCTTGCGCTCGACCTGCCTGGGCAGGATGGCCCGCGCTTGTTTGGTGGGGAAGTCGAAATCGGGCAGCACGATGGTGGCGTGGATCGAGCCGTGGTTGGCCCTGGCGGGCAGTTTCATCGAAAAGACCCGGTTCTCATGCACGATGGAGGCCACCAGCCCGCCCAGCATGGCCGGGGCCACGTTGTCGGGATGGCCTTCGGTCTCGATGGCCAGTTTCAGGATTTCCTCATCGGTGAAGGGGTTGCCCAGCAGGGCGTTGGCGCCGAGCATCCCGGTCAGCATGGCCGCCGAACTCGATCCCATCCCGGAGCCGAGCGGGACCCGGTTGAGGCAGGCGATCCGCAGGCCGGGGCAGGGTTTGCCTGCCAGGTCAAAGATTTGCAGGGCGGCCTCGGCGATGGCGTTTTCGGCGTTGGTGGGTAGCCTGTCCTTGCCCTCGCCGTTGACCTCGACCACGATCCGGTTGTCGCCGGTGCAGGTGAACTCGGCTTCGTTCCACAGGTTCAACGCCAGCCCCAGGGCGTCGAATCCGGGGCCAAGGTTGGCGGTGGTCGCGGGGACTTTTACAAGAACTTTCATAATCGAAACCTCGCACCACAAAGGCACAAAGGTCACAAAGTTTTTCTTTTGCACACAAAGAGAAACTTTTTGTGCTCCGTGCCTTTGTGGTGAAAAATCAGCAAATCACAGATTATCTGGAGTGCAGACTTCAGTCTGCAATTCCCAGACTTCAGTCTGCAATTCCCGGACTTTAGTCTGCAATTCTACCGGCCAAAGCGGACTAAGAGAGTGTTTGAAAATCTTATCACCAAGCCACCAGGTCGCGAAGTCACAAAGTATTTTCCCTTTTGAGTCTTTGTGACTTCGTGTCTTCGTGGTGAAAATGCAGACTTTTCAAACACTTTCTAAAGTCCGCACTCCTGAACAAAAATCGTGATTTACTGGAAATTAACCTAAAATCAACTCTTCCAGCGCGGCCAATTCAGGGGCGACGATCTGCGGTTGGGGCATGGACCCGGTGACGATGCCGGGGTCTTTCATGCCGTGGCCGGTGCAGACCGCGACGACGCGCTTGCCGCGCGGGTCCAGCCGGCCGGCGGCGATCTCGAGGGCCAGCCCGGCCAGCCCGGCTGCGGAAGCCGGTTCGACCCAGAGGCCCTCCTCGCTGGCGAGCAGCTTTTGCATGTCCAAAATCTGGGCGTCGCTGGCGGCGATGATCCGCCCATTTGACTCTTCGGCGGCCTGCAGGGCCTGTTCGCCGCGCGCCGGTTTGCCGATGCGGATGGCGGTGGCGACCGTTTCGGGGGCCTCGACCGGGTGTCCGAGCACCAGGGGCGCGGCCCCGGCTGCCTGGACTCCCAGCACCCGCGGCAAGCCGGTGGACATCAGTTCGTCATATTGCCGGAATCCGGCCCAGTAAGCGGTGATGTTCCCGGCGTTGCCGACCGGCAGGCAGAGCCAGTCGGGGGCGGAACCGAGGTCGTCGCAGATCTCGAAGGCGGCGGTCTTCTGCCCCTCGATGCGGTGCGGGTTGATCGAGTTGACCAGCGCAATCGGGTGTTTGCCGGTGATCGCCACCACCATCGCCAGGGCGTCGTCGAAGGAACCGTCAACCTGGATCACCTGCGCCCCGTAAGCCACCGCCCCGGCCAGCTTGCCGGCCGCGACCTTGCCCTGCGGGATGAGCACAATGGACTTCATCCCGGCCCGGGCAGCGTAGGCCGCGGCCGAGGCGGCGGTGTTGCCGGTCGAGGCGCAGATGACGGTTTTGGCCCCGCGCCCGGCCGCCTCGCTGACGGCGGCGGTCATGCCCCGGTCCTTGAAGGAGCCGGTCGGGTTGAGGCCCTCGTATTTGACCCAGAGTTCGAACCCGCCGCCCATCACGCGCGCCAGGCCCGGGGTCGGGATGAGAGGCGTGTTCCCTTCGAGCAGGGTGACGCGTTGGGTGTGAGCCGGCAGGTCGAGCAGGTGTCCGTAACGGGCGAGAAGTCCACCATAAGGGTTCATGAAAAACTCCGGTTTGGGATGATGGGCTATTGTACAGGAAAAAAGCGTAAACGCGGCCTGGAATTTGACGGAAAACCGCCCGGGCGCGTTTTCCGCGTGGGATAATTTATTTTGCCCAGGGCAAAGCAATGGTTTCCGCAGGGCATAATTTATTTTGCCCAGGGCAAAGCAACGGTTTCCGCAGGGCATAATTTATTTTGCCCAGGGCAAAGTTACGGTTTCCGCATTGGGTGTTCAAGGTATGCGCGTAAAGGTTGTCAGAAAAAAGTTGGCCGGAGTCCAAAATCTCCAGATTTTGGCCGAAGTCGGGAGACTTCGGACTCCGTTCCTGATAATTCTTGAGCGCCTACTGTTCAAGCTTGCACCCCCCGGCAGACGCCCTTGTGATAAGATAATCCCCATGAATTTTTCGAAGATCACCGAGGACCTGTTCGTGGGCACCACGCCCGGGGTGGAGGACTACCACCGGCTGTACGACCTGGGCGTGCGGCTGATCATCAACATGCGCTTCGACAAGGGGCCTGCGCCCAACCCGTTCGACCTGCCGCTGGAGTTCCTCTGGTTGCGGACGATTGACAGCCCGTTCTTCCCGATCCCGATCCGCAAGCTGACGGAGGGGGCGCAGGCCGCGCTGGAGACGATCGGGGCGGGCGGGAAGGTGCTGGCCCATTGCGCCTACGGGCGTCACCGCGGCCCGGCCATGGGCGCGGCGGTGCTGGTTGCCCAGGGGCATTCTCCCGAAGCCGCCATGGACCTGATCAAACACCGGCGCAGGGTCGCCAATCCGGAGGCGTTCTATATCCGGCGGCGGATCTTGCGTTTTGCGAAGCAGTGGCGGGGGATGTAGACCCGAAATCTCCCTGATTTTTGGCGCGGGGACGCCTGCGCCAAAGCCCGCGCTTTTTATTTTACGAGTTCTTTTTCCGCGGCGGACATGATCTCGTCCAACGCCCGTTCCTGGACTCCGCTTAGCGGTTCGACCCGGTGCTCGCGCAGGATGCGTTCGGACTCAGCCTGGGCCTGTTCGGCGAGACCCCGGCGTCCGCCCTGCTCCCAGGTTTCCCAGGCGCTGCGCTCGGCCAATTTGGTGACCAGCACCTCGCCGCCGCGCAGGTATTTCATGGTGTGCTTCTGGCCGAGGAAGTTGCGGCTGCCATTCATCACCGAGGCGATCACCTCCACCGCCAGGGAGTCTTCGTCAGCCGCGAAGCCGCGCCGGACGCGCTGGATCACGGCCGCGAACTCGTCGTCGGCGACCATCTGGGCGTAGGTGCTCATTACGCCCGCTTCCATCTCGCCGATGCCCGAGAGTTCGTCCGCGCCGGCCAGGGCCGGGATGACCGCGTTGAGGGCGCGCTCGAATCCATTTTGGATGTCGAGGCTGTGGGCGTTGGTCGAAAAGCCGTAGACGTTGACCGGCAGCCCATAACGGTGCCCAAGCTGGACAGTCCCGGCCGAGGCGAGGCCCATTTCGACGCCGCCCCAGACCGAGATCCCGGTACGCGGCTCCATCATCGCCAGCCGCCCGCAGAAGATGATCCCCAATCCCGGCTGGACGAGTTGGGCCAGCACCAGGGCGGCCAGCACTTCGGCGGCCTGCTGGGCGACGGCCCCGGCGATGGAAAACGGGGCGGTCGTCCCGGCGGTGGGGCAGGGCAGCGGGGCGAAGGGGATGCCCTGGCGGGCAATCTCCAGCATGGCTTCGACTTCGTGGTCGGGGAAGGTCAACGGGCTGACGGGGGAGACGCTCAGGGTCAGCACTTCAGGCGGCGGGCCGAGCACTTCGGCCATTTTGACGGCAAATTTGACTTCGGGGGCGGTCTGCACGCCGGGGCCTTGCAGCGGTTTGACGGTGAAGGGCAGGGCGTGGCGGTACATGGCGAGCGACATGAGCGGCCCCGGCGCGTCGGAGGGGGTGAAGAAGGGCGTGATGGTGTGGCAGTTGGGCAGGGCATCGAGCAGGCGGGTGGCGTCGCGCAGGTCTTGCAGGACGGCGTAGCGGTGTTCGCCGGTGAGCGGGTCGTAAATGTCGCGGGCACCGCCCAGGTTGTGGAAGTAGAGCGAGCCGTCGCCCAGGGTTTTGGTTGTTCCACCTCTGCCGCGCACGCTGACCTGCGGCGGGCATTTGGCGATACAGGCTTCGACCAGTTCGGGCGGCAGGAGCACGCGCTCACCATTGACGGTCGCGCCCGCATCGGTCAGCATCCGGCGGGCGTCGGCATGGGTCAGCACTACGCCGACTTCGGCCAGGATGCGCAGGGTTGCCTGGTGCATGGCTTCGACTTCGGTGTCGCTCAGGAATTTGAAATGGTTCACAAGGCCTCCGTATTTTTAACGCGAATAGCGCGGATGGGCGAATGACGCTAATAGTTCTATTGTTACTGGAGTTCAGGCCACAGAGTCACGGAGACGCAGAGATTTTATGGGGGATGATGAAAACTTTGGTAAGGGTCTTCCCAAAGAACTCCGTGACTCTGTGGCTCAGTGGCAAATTTCCCGTGCGAAAGGCAAAACCCAAGTTCATTATTCGCGCTATCTGCCTATTCGTGTCATTCGCGTTGAAGATGTTTCACCAAAAAGTTGACCCGCCGCAGTTCGGCGTCCACCACGTTTTCGGTCTTGAGGAAGGCGTGACCTTCGCCCTCGTATAGTTTGAAATCCACTTCGCGGCCGATCTCCAGCAACCGGTCACGGGCCTGGAGCGATTCGCCCGGCGGGCAGCGCGGGTCGTTCTCGCCGCAAATAAGCTGCACCGGGGCTTCGACGTTTTCGAGGAAGAAGAACGGCGAACGCTCGTGCCACAGATCGTGGTTTTCGACCGGGTCGCCGAAATTTTCGATGTCCCAGTGCTGCAAGTCTTCGCGGGAATTTGCGTGGGCAGTGAACCAGTTCAGGAACGGCACGACGGCCGAACCGGCGCACCACAACTCAGGGTAACGCGTCAGGCAGGTCATGGTCAGGTAGCCGCCGTGGCTGCGCCCGGTGACGGCGATCCGCTGCGGGTCGGCGATCTTGTTGTCGAGCAGGTAGCGCGCCCCGGCAGCGCAATCGTCCCTGTCCACGCCGCCGAGGTCGAAGCGGTTGGCGTATTGCCAGTTGCGCCCGTAGCCGGTGGAGCCGCGATAGTTGGGGGCCAGCACGGTCCAGCCGCGGCTGGCGAGGTGGCCCATAAGCGGATACCACTCGGCCTGGAAATGCCAGTTCGGCCCGCCGTGGATGACGACCACCGCCGGCGTGGTCTCATCGGCAGCTTCGGATTTGAAGAGCAGCGCCGGGATGGGTGTACCGTCGAAGCCGGGGTAGGTGATTTCCTGGGGGAGGATAAAATCCGTAGTAACGGCTTCAGCCGTTAAAGAGCGACTAACCCTATCAGGGTGCTTCGCAAAGTCGTTACTACGAAGGGAATCTGTTAATTGTCGAATATTGCCCGTTTCCAGATCAGCCATCCATAAATCAGGTGGGTGTCGGGGGTTGTTGAAGGGGAAGATGATATTCCGGTCGTCGAGAGTGAAATGCGGCTTGTAGTGGCCGCCGGTTTCGACCTGGAATTCCCAAGAGGGTGCGTCGCACCTTTCTAAACGGAATGATTCGGGCTGAGTCGAGTTTTTGTTCAACGGGGTTGTTTCACCGGGTAAGGTGCGACGCACTCGCGGGCGATCCTCAATCGGACAGACCAAAATCTCATCCGAAGCGCCGCGGGCGCGGATGTAAGCCAGTTTCGCGCCGTCGTGTGACCAGTGCGGCGAGCGGACGTTGGCCTGTTCGCCGGTTAACCAGGTGATCTGGCGGCTGGCGAGGTCGAAAAGGCCGAGTTGGCTGAAGCCGTTGGGCGCATCGGAGCAGAAAGACAGCTTTGCGCCGTCCGGCGACCAGGCGGGGTCGCGGGCGTTGAGCGGGACGGTTCCGTCGGCGATGGGAAAGGCCGGGCTGCCGTCGAGCGGGAGGATGAAGATGTTGAAGTCCTGACCGTGCGATTCGCTCACCACCGCCAGGTGACGCCCATCCGGGGACCAGGTGACGTCCCAGGCCGGGAATCCGTTATCGAGCAGCAGGTGAGGTTCGCCGCCGCGGGCGGATATGACATAGGCGCTGAAACAGCCGGTCTTGTCGGCCAGGAAGGCGATCTGCGTCCCGTCTGGCGACCAGCAGAAGTTGGGTTGGATGGTGAAGGGGATGCGGGGTGTGAGGTCATCCGCGAGTGCGTCGCACCCGACCATTGGGGGTAATCCCGCTAAACGGGGTACTTTTTCGCTTGGGATTTGCTCATTTAGAGAGGTGCGACGCACCCTCTGTGCGACAAAAATATGATAGTTTTCCCCGCCGTCGAAATCCACCACGTAGGCCAGGCGGGAGCCGTCGGGGGAGTATTTGGGGGCGAGTTTGGCCCCGTCGCCGCGGGTGACAGGCCAGGGGTCCCGCGCGCTGCGCAGGGGCATTTCGTAGATTTCCCACTGACCGGTGCGGTTCCAGGCAAAGGCGAGGCGGGTCCCGTCCGGTGAAATGTCGAATCCGCCTTCAGGATCAACGCAAGGGACGCGCAGCAGGCGTTCGAGTTCGATCATGGCCGCGTTCAGGCTTTGTGGCAGGCAACCCAGTGACCGGGTTTGATCTCCCGCCATTCCGGTTCGGCCACTTTACACTCCTCACCCGCGATTGGGCAGCGCGGGTGGAAGCGGCAGCCGGTGGGCGGGTTGATCGGGCTGGGCACGTCGCCGCTGAGGATGATGCGCTGGCGGGCGCGGTCTTTTTTCGGGTCGGGGATCGGCACGGCGGAGAGCAGGGCGCGGGTGTAAGGGTGCAGGTGGTTCTCGTAAAGCTCGTCCCGTTCGGCCAGTTCGACCACCACGCCCAGGTACATGACCGCCACCCGGTCGCAGATGTGGCGCACCATGCTCAGGTCGTGGGCGATGAACAGGTAGGTCAGGCCGAGGCGGTCTTGCAGGTCTTCGAGCAGGTTGACCACCTGGGCCTGGATGGACACGTCGAGGGCCGAGATGGGTTCGTCGCAGACGATGAAGAGCGGGTCGGAGGCCAGGGCGCGGGCGATGCCGATCCGCTGGCGCTGCCCGCCGGAAAATTCGTGCGGGAAGCGGTTGACCAGGCGGCTGCTCAGGCCGACCAGCGAGAGCAATTCCTTGACCTTTTCGGCCCGTTCACGTTCGCGGGCGATCAGCCCGTGGACCCGCAGCGGCTCGCTGACGATGGCGTTCACCGTCCAGCGCGGGTTGAGCGAGGCGTAAGGGTCCTGGAAGATCATCTGGGCCTTGCGGCGGATGGCGAGCATCTCTGGCCCCTTGGCGGTGCAGGCGTCCTGCCCGTCTATCAGCACGCTGCCGGAGGTGGCCGGGTAGAGGCCCAGGATGGTGCGCCCGGCGGTGGTCTTGCCGCAGCCGCTCTCGCCCACCAGCCCGAGGGTTTCGCCCCGTTGGATGTGGAGCGAGATGCCGTCCACAGCCCGCACGGCCCCGACCTTGCGCTGGAAGACCAGACCGCGCGTCACGGGGAAGTGTTTGGTGAGGTCGTTGACGGAGACCAGGGGTTCGCTCATCGGGAGGCTCCTGAAGTGACGTCCACCCAGCAGGCAATGGTGTGTCCGTCCGTAACCGGGGCGAGGGGCGGGTTGTCGGTGAGGCAGCGCTCGATGACGTACTCGCAGCGCGGCGCGAACGGGCAGCCGTGCGGCTCGACCAGCAGGTTGGGCGGCGCGCCGCGAATGGACTTCAGGCGTTTGTCGCGGCGGCGGTCAACCCGGGGCAGGGCGGCCAGCAAGGCCAGGGTGTACGGGTGACGCGGGTCTTCGTAGACGGTCTCCACGGCGGCCTCTTCGACGATGAAACCGGCGTACATGACGATCACCCGGTCGGCCAGCCCGGCGACCACGCCCAGGTCGTGGGTGATCCAGATGATGGCCATGTGGATCTGGTCACGCAGTTTGGCGACCAGCTCGGTGATCTGGGCCTGGATGGTGACGTCGAGGGCGGTGGTCGGCTCGTCGGCGATCAGCAGGCTGGGATTGCAGGCCAGGGCCATGGCGATCATCACCCGCTGGCGCATCCCGCCGGAGAACTGGTGCGGGTAATCCCTGAGACGGTGGGCGGCGTCCGGGATGCCGACCTGCTCCAGCAGTTCGACGGTCCTTTCCTCGGCCTGGTCCTGGGTCATGCCCAGGTGCGCCCGCAGGGATTCGGTGATCTGGCGGCCAATGCTCAAGACCGGGTTGAGCGAGGTCATCGGGTCTTGGAAGATCATCGAGATTTCCTTGCCGCGGATGGCCTCCATCTCGTAACCGGTCTTCTTGAACAGGTCCTTGGAGCGGTAGATGGCCTGGCCGCTGGCGATCTCTCCCGGCGGCTGGGGGATCAACCCGAGGACCGAGAGCATGGTCACGGACTTGCCGCAGCCGCTCTCGCCGACGACGGCCAGGGTCTCGCCCTCATCCACGTGGAAGGAAACGCCGTTGACCGCGTAGACGGTCCCTTCGGCGGTGTGGAAGCGGGTCTGGAGGTTTTTGACTTCGAGGAGTGTGGTCATTGTCTTAGTCGTTTAGTCTCTTAGTCGGATGGTCGGGTAGTCGTTTGGTCACGTGGTCGGGTGGTCTGGTAGTCGCATGGTCGAGTGGTCGGATGGTTAGGTGGTCGGATAGTCGGGTGGTTGGCGAAACAGGGAGGATGAACTATGTGACCATCCGACTATTGGACTATTTGACTACCAGACTACCCGACTATCCGACAACGCGACCAACAGACTATATGACTATACCGCCCGGCTGCGCGGGTCGAGGGCATCCCGCAGGCCGTCGCCGAGGAAGTTGATGCTCAGGACGGTCAGCAGGATCAACAGTCCGGGGAAGAACCACATCCAGGGGGCGGATTCGAGGTAGTTGTTGGCTCCGTCGAGCATGTTGCCCCAGGTGGCGGTCGGCGGCTGGACCCCCAGGCCGAGGAAGCTGATGTAGGCCTCGGCCAGGATGGCATTCGCCACGCCCAGGGTGGCCGAGACGACGATCGGGGCGATGCTGTTGGGCAGGATGTGGCGGAAGATGATCTGGGCGTTGGAGGTGCCGGTGGCCCGCGCCGCCAGGACGAACTCGTTCTCCTTGAGCGAGAGGAACTCGGCCCGCACGATGCGGGCCAAATACATCCAACTGGTCAGGCCGATGATGACCACGATCACGATCACACTGCCGCTGTAAGCGCGTCCCAGCACTTCCACCTCCGGGATTTTGCCGCCGAAGAATTTAGCCATGACGATCAGCAGGAAGATTTCGGGGATGTTGAGCATGGCCTCGGTGATGCGCATCAGGATGGCGTCCACCCTGCCGCCGTAGTACCCGGCCAGCGCGCCGACCACGATCCCGACCAGGGTCTCGATGACGACTGCGGTCAGGCCGATCAGCAGGGAAATCTGCCCGCCGTAGATGGTGCGGGCCAGGATGTCGCGGCCGATGGTATCGGTGCCGAAGGGGTGGCTGGCCGAGGGCGGCGACAGGCGCTGGCTTGTGTCTGTGAAATTGGCGTAACTCTCAGACAGGATGAACGCCCCGCCGAAGGCGTAAAGGAACAATATCAGCAAGGTCACCGCCCCGAAGATCGCCATCTTGTGCCGTCTGAAACGGCGCCAGGCCAATTGTCCCAGGGTGAGCGGAGGGGTTTCCAGTTCGTCGGGGGCGAAGGAGGTCAGGGAGTCGGTTTGGGGTGTCGCATCCATTATGGCCGCCTTAACTCTCGTAACGGATGCGCGGGTCCAGCCAGGCGTAAACGATGTCGGTGATGATCTGGAAGACCACCACGGCCACCGCGATCAGCATCAGGATGCCCATCACCACCGGCAGGTCGGAGCGGGAGACGTGGTCGAGGAACAGGCGTCCCATGCCGGGCCAGGCGAAGATGCGCTCGGTGATGACCGCCCCGCCCAGCAGGAGCGGCAGGTCGAGGCCGACGACGGTCACGATGGGCAGGGAGGCGTTTTTGAGGGCGTGGACGTAGATGATCTCGCGCCGGGTCAGCCCTTTGGACTTGGCCGTGCGGATGTAGTCCTGGCTCATCACTTCCAGCATGGTGCTGCGGATGTAACGGCTGTAGGCGGCGAAACTGATGATCGAAATGCTCAAGACCGGCAGGACCATGTGCCAGAGCACCTGCCCGACGGTCTTGCCCACCTGCGGGTCGAACATGCCCACCGTCGGCAGGTAGGGCAGCCCCCAACGCTTGAAAAGGACAGCAAAAAGATACATCGAGATCAGGGCAATGAAAAAAATCGGCATGGAATAGCCGACGAATAACAACGCAGTCAGGATGTTGTCTGTTTTCGAGTACTGGCGCAGGGCGGAATAGACCCCCACCAGCAGGGAACCGAGGATGATCATCGCTTCCGCGGCGACCATCAGGATCAGGGTGTTGGGCAGGCGTTCGGCGATGATCTCGGTGACGGGTTTGCCGCGGTTGACGAGCGAGGTGCCGAAATCCCCGCGCAGGGCGCCGCGGCGGGTCCCGGGGGTCTCGGCCACGCCGTCGCCGTCCAGGTCCACTTTGGTCCAGTCGTTGCCGATCAGCCAGTAGAGGTATTGGAGGTAGACGGGTTGGTCCAGGCCCAGTTGGCGGGTCAGCCGCTCCCGGTCGGAGGGACGGGTGACGGAGCGCCCGCCCATGGTGGAGATCGGGTCGCCCATGTTCATCATCAGCACGAACAGGATGATGCTGATGATGAAGAGCAGCGGGATGCCTTGCAGCAATCGTTTCAGGATATAGCGGGTCATCGGGTCATCCTTGCGCGAGGCAGGATACGGTTTCGGTTCCTGATGTCACCCTGAGCGCAGCGAAGGGTCTCTACTCCTGGTAAATCGAGATTCTTCGCTCCCTCCAGTCGCTCAGAATGACAAGCCTTTATTAGTTTGGTTTGGGCCGG
Source organism: Anaerolineales bacterium UBA5796 (assembly GCA_002418215.1). GTDB lineage: Bacteria > Chloroflexota > Anaerolineae > Anaerolineales > Villigracilaceae > UBA5796. Next base: position 13,850 of record DIDQ01000136.1, on the reverse strand, counting down.
GGATAACTCCCCGGCCCACTGGTTGAAGGACGATTGGCCCGACGGGATTACTTCAAATCCCATTCGGTGATGTTGAAGAAGGGCGTCACGCCCGAGAACTTGACGCCGGTCAGCCGTGAGCCGACAGCCCAGACGTCCGGGTCTTGCCATAGGCCGAGCCAGTAGACCCGGTCGTGGAAGATCTGGTTGATCTGCGAGATGGTCTGCTGGCGGGCTTCGGCGTCCACCTGGGTGGCCTGGAGTTGGATCAGGGCGTCCAGTTCTTCGTCGCACAGGAAGAACCAGTTGCCGCCGGCGGGATACTCGTCGCTGGGGATCTCGCTGCACAGCCAGTAGTAGATGTCCGGGTCGGGGAAACCGGACGGGCCGTCCGACCATTCCATGATGTCCACGTCGCCGCTGGCAGCCGGGCCTTCGCCGTAACCGCTGAAGTACAGGTCCGAATCGTAGCTTTGCAGGTCCACCTTGATGCCGACCGCGGCCAGTTGCTGCTGGACGACGGCCTGGGTATCCTGGCGGATCTCGCGGATGGTGGTCCCGTAGGTCAGCACCAGTTCGACGCCGTCCTTGTCGCGGGAGCCGTCGCCGTTCGTGTCAATCCAGCCGGCGTCATCCAGCAACTTCCCGGCCTCGTCAGGATTGTAGGCGTAATTCTCCAGCGGGGGGTCGTTGTAGTACGGGAGCGAGTCCCAGAAGCTGGCCGGCACTTTGGTCAGGCCCAGCAGCAGGTCCCGGTTGATCGCTTCGCGGTCAACCGCCATGGCGATCGCCTTGCGGACGTTGACATCTGCCAGGGCCGGGTGGCCGATTTCCTCGTTGATGACGAAGAACCAGCCCTCGTTATAGCCTGAAGGCTGCACCATGATGCTGATGCCGGATTCTTTCAGTTTGGGCACGTCACTGTAGGCGATGAAGGTCCCCAGGTCGCCGTCGCCGGATTGGAGGGCGGCCACCTGTGAGGCGTCATCCGGCACGAAGCGGAAGAAGATCTCGCCGATCTTCGGTTGATCGCCCCAGTAATTGTCGTTGACCACGAAGCGGGCGAAACTGCCGGATTCCCATTCGGCGAAAACGTAGGGGCCGTAGCCGACGGTTGGGTGCAGGTTCCAGTCGGCGTTGTCCAGGGTGCCTTCGGCGTCGTAAACCGGCTTCAGGACGTGCTCCGGCAGGATGCCGCGCCACAGGATGATCCAGGGCGCAAACGCATCCGCAAAGTGTACGACTACAGTCTTCTCGTCGGGGGTCTCGATATCCGTGATGTTGTCGTAGGGATAGGCCGATGCGACCGCGTTCTTCGGGTCAATGTACATCTGCCAGGTGAACCGGAAGTCGGCAGAGGTCAGCGGCTGGCCGTCGGACCAGACCAAGCCGTCCCGCAGGTGGAGGGTCAGGGTGGTGCCGTCGGCGGAAATGCCCCCGTTATCCGTGCTTGGTAACTCGGTCACCAGTTTTGGAAAGGCTTCGTTGTTTTCGTCGAATTCCCAGGCCCAGGGCAGCCAGAGCTGGTGGGTCACGGTGACGAACCACATGTTGGTGTAGATCGGATTGAGCGTGTCGAATTCCTGCGTCCAGATGAACGTCGCCACCTTGGACGGCGCCGGTTCCTCCTGGGCGCCGCCACAGCCTGCCAGGAGCATGCCTGCGACAACCGCCAGAATGACCAGCTTGAATACGAATGACTTGCTTTTCATGCGAACTCCTCTCTTCCCTTCATTCAGTTTTTGATAGGCAAATTACAGACATGTAACCTTTGTGCCGCGGCGCCTCCTTTCGCTCACTCTAATAATATACTCAACAGTTGATTTTTGACAATACAGGCAGTGCAAGCGGGTGTTATGGACAGGAGCGTCCTGCCCATAACACCCATCCATCAATTTATGGAAAAGTTGAGTCCCTTCCTATAACTTCGGGAACCTCGACACCACCGCCGCCGCCGTTGGCAGGAGGGCCTTATCGCCGACCTTCATCCCGGCGGGAGCGGGACCAGCCTTATCCGGCGCGGATTGGTAGACGAAAATTGGCGTATCCAGTTCGGCGGATTTCAAATCGAGAAATGCCTGGCCGGTCAGGAAGCCTTCGGCGTCCACGGCGCAGGAGGTGACCCAGCCGACGGCCTTGCCGCGCTTGTCCACCACCGGGTCGCCGTTGTGGGCCATGCGCACGCCCTTCTCGGTGAAACGGAAGCGGACCACGACACCCTTGCGGGCCGCCTCGTTGGCGATGAACGCCTCCCGTCCGATGAAGTACGGCTTGTAGGGCTTGACGTAGGAGCCGAAGCCGCCCTCTGCCACGCCCAAATCTTTATGGCCCATCTTGCCGGAGCCGAGTCCCATTTCGTGGCCGTAGAGCGGCAGTCCCGCCTCGGTGCGCAGCGAATCCCGCGCCCCCAGGCCGATCGGTTTGACGCCGAACTTTTCGCCGGCCTTCAAGACCGCTTTCCAGAAGTCCGCCGCCCGCTCGGGGTGGACGAACAACTCGAAGGCCATCTTCTCGCCGGTGTAGCCGGTGCGCGAGACAATTAAATCGAAACCACCAACGACAGCATCGCACAGTTCGGTTCGCTTCAACTTCATAATTCGCGCCCGTGTCGCCTCGTCCACGCCCATCGCCAGCAAAATATCGCGTGATTTCGGCCCCTGCAAGGCAATATCCACCCGCATGTCCGCGCCCGCTTTCGGGTCGCGCAGGTTGCGGATGACGGCCTCGTAGCCATAGGTCCGCGCCTGGGGGCGGGCGTTGTCAATCTTCACCACCCCGTCGCGAACGGATTCGAACCAGGCCCGGTCCTTGTCGTCGTTGGAGGCGTTCACCACCACCAGGAATTTGTCCCAGCCGCGGCGGTAGACCAGGGTGTCGTCAATCACTTCGGCGTCGGGGGTCAGGAACTGGCTGTACAGGCTCTCGCCCGGCTCCAGCCCGCCGCAGTCGTTGGCGCAGATCGTATCCAGGAACGAGGCCGCGTCCGGCCCCTCGACCGAATACACGCCCATGTGGGCCACGTCGAACAGGCCGGCCGCCTGGCGCGTCGCCAGGTGCTCCTCCATCACCGACGTGTACCAGACCGGCATCTCCCAGCCCGCAAAGGGGATGACCTTGGCGCCCAAATCCTTGTGGACCTGGTACAGCGGCGTGCGGCGCAGCGGGACATCGGACGGTTCCTCCCATTTGAAATCGGGCAGGGGCGTCCCGGACCCGGCGGCCGGCTGGCCGATAAACCAGGGTTTCTCTGCGCCTGCATCCGCTGTCCGTTTCTCCGCTATGTCATCCGTTGCCGCTTCCGCGACCGTGAACGGCCCCGGCATCATGCGTTCGACTTCGTCACCAAAATCGACGTAGCCATCCGACAGGTCACGCAGCCAGGTGGCTACCAGGGTAGCGCTTTCCGCCGGAACCGAAAGAGTATAGTGATCCGCGGCCACACAGGCCAGTGTGCCGCTCACCTCCGCACCGGGAACGCTGAGCTTCGTCGGCTGGGCGGAACCAGGCTTGAGCGTAGAAAGATCGGAGGCCACCCCGTAATCCAGCATTTGGCGGACGCGGATCCCTTTCAGGTCGAAAACGCCGGTTGCGGAGACATCATCCAGATAATAAAAATGGGGGTAGCCGTGGGTCGTCGGCTCGAAATCCATCCCGGCTTCAAGGGCCAATTTTCGAACCTTCAACTTGGCCTCGTTCAATACGTGGAAATCGAGTTTGGCGCGGCGGGCCTTGCCCTTGCGGACGGTCTCAACGCTGAAAGGCTTGCAGGCCAGCAGCACATCCGCGATGATGTCGGCCAACTGGCGGGATTTGGCTTCGTCGAAGCCGCGCTGGGTGATCCAGGGCGTACCCAGGCGGATGCCGGACGGGTCTTTGGCCGATCTGTCGCCGGGGATGGTGTTGCGGTTGACCACCACGCCGATGATGTCGAGGATGCGGGAGGCCATGTCGCCGCTCAGGGACACGCCGTCCAGGCCTTTGATGGATGAGCAGTCGAGGTTGATCAGGTGGGTGTCGGTGCCGCCAAAGGGGACGACCATCCCGCGCTTCTGGAAATGCTCTACCATGGCCTGGGCATTTTTGACCGTCTGGGCCTGGAGCGCCTTGAACTGCCCGGTTTGGGCCAGCTTGAAGGCCAGGGCCAGCCCGGCAAACACGTTGACGTGCGGCCCGCCCTGTTCGCCGGGGAAGACGGCCCGGTCGAGTTTTTTAGCGATGGCTGCATCGGTGGTCAGCAGCACCGCGCCGCGCGGCCCGTCGAGCGACTTGTGGGTGGTGGACATGACCACGTGGGCGTAGCCGACCGGCGAGGGGACGACGCCCGCCGCCACCAGCCCGCCGATGTGCGAGATGTCGGCCAGGAGATACGCGCCGACTTCATCCGCGATCTGGCGGAATTTCTTCCAGTCCGGCACCCACGAGTAGGACGAGTACCCGGCAATGATCATTTTTGGCTTGTGTTCCAGCGCCAGGGCGCGTATCTGGTCGTAGTCCAGTTGCTGGGTTTCGGGGTTGACCGAGTAATGCACGGCGTTGAACCATTTGCCGCTGCGGTTGACGGACGAGCCGTGCGAGAGATGCCCGCCGAAGAGCAGGTTCATGCCCAGCACGGTCTCGCCCAGGGCCATCAGCGCCTGGTAAACGGCGTTGTTGGCGGGTCCGCCTGAGAGCGCCTGCACGTTGACGTAGATCTGGTCGGCGCTGTAACCGTTGGCGGCGAAGGCTTCGGCGGCGCGGCGGCGGGCCAGGGCCTCGACCACATCGGCATATTCCACGCCCTTGTAGTAGCGCGGGTCCGAGTTGCGGCGGTAATACGCCAAACGCGCCGGATAGTCGAGAATTTCTTCTTCGGACATCCAGCGCGTCTCTTCGTCGGGATAGCCTTCGGCGTAGATATTTTGGAATGCGGATGAAAGCGTCTCCCGCACCGCCATCGGAGCCGTGCTCTCGGAGGCGATCAGGATCAGCTTGCGGACCTGGCGCTCGGCCTCGATCCGGGTCAATGCGTAGACTTCGGGATCGAGATCGGCCAGCGAGCCGCGGAAAAGGAAATCGGACATGTTTAGTCTCCTGGTCAGTTAGTCAGATAGTCATACAGTTTGATTGCCGGATGGCCCCTGAAACGCCCGTGAGACCAGGCGGCCACCAGACTATAAGACTACTGGGAATTGTAGAACCATAGAGGACAGGGGTCAAGCCCTGGGGCCGATTTGTGACAAATGTCATGATTGCATTGGCCCCGATTTTCAGTATGCTATAAGTGGAGGTCGTTCAATGATGATCCAGGTTTGGAGAGGAGGCTGGGCGGGGTAAAGATGAGCGGATCTGTTCGGGATTGGTGAAGGGAAGAGGAGGCAGTGAACCAGCGCCCCGAGATGGTCGCTTAACCTGTCGGACAGGCAGGTGAGGGCGTTGATGAGCCAGTAGCGAAACCGGCCCGTGTGGTCGGTTATTTGTTTAAGTGACAAGTCCTTGGGAGGGACGAGATGAACAGTTCGAAGATTTTCAATGTCATCACAGTTTTGTCGCTGATATTTTCGCTCATCGGTGGAACCTCGACCGTCTCGGCGCAAAGCCCGGGCGTGTGCCACGTGGATGCAGACGCCGTTGGCGCGAATGACGGCTCATCCTGGGCCGACGCCTACGTTGACCTGCAATCGGCGCTTGGGGATTCGGCGTGCAGTGAGATATGGGTGGCGGCTGGGGTCTACAAGCCCGGATCGGGGACCAACCGTTCGGCCAGTTTCCAGCTTTCGAGCGGGGTCGGACTCTACGGCGGCTTTGACGGGACCGAAATCGAACGCGGCCAGCGCGATTGGCAGGCGAATGTCACCGTCCTGAGCGGCGATATTGAGGACAACGACCTCAACGACGACGGCAATTTCATCGCCGAGGCCATCGGCGACATCCAGGGCGACAATTCCTATCACGTCGTCAACGGCAGCGGCACGGATAATACCGCAGTGATGGATGGCTTCGTGGTGACGGCCGGGGAAACGTTGCTTCAGTGGGGCGTCTACCCCAACTCTGACGGCGGCGGCATGTTCAATGAGAACGGCAGCCCGACGATCTCGCATGTCATCTTCAGCGGGAACTCTGCCGCTTTTGGCGGCGGTATGGAGAACCGATACAGTAATCCAGTCTTGACCGATGTCACGTTCATCGGGAACGCCTGTCACTGGGATACTGCATGGGGCTGGGGCGGCGGGATGTTGAATTATGCGAGCAGCCCTATCCTAAACGATGTCAGGTTCATCAACAACTCCGTGCTCCAGGACGGCGGCGGGATGAACAATGGCGCAGGAAGCAACCCGCAACTGACCAACGTCACATTCATTGGCAACTCTGCGCATGGCGGCGGCGGTATTTTCAACAATGGCAGCAGTCCAACGTTGACCAATGTCACTTTCCTGGGTAACCAAGCTGATAGCGCCGCGATGGTCAACTACAGCAATAGCAACCCAATTCTGACAAATGTAGTGTTTAGCGGAAACTACGCGGCCTGGAACGATTATTACGTTCCAGCGGCTATGTCGAACTCGTATGGCAGTAACCCAATTTTGGCCAATGTGACCTTCAGCCATAATATTGGCGGTAATGCTGTTGTAGTCAACACGGAAAACAGTCATCCGACATTGGTCAATAATATTATGTGGGGTAGTGGGCTAACTCTCAGCGGCCTGATCTACAACGATGCAACGAGCGCCGCGACGGTGACTTATTCCGACCTGGAAGGCGGCTACCCCGGCGCGAACAACCTTGATGCTGATCCGCTCTTTGCCGATGCGGACGGCGCGGACAATGTCTTCGGCACCGCAGACGATGACCTGAGCCTGCTGCCCGGCAGTCCCGCCATTGATGCGGGGGATGACGCGAACTGTCCGGCCACAGATATAAACGGCGTCACGCGGCCCCAAGGCGCGCATTGCGACATGGGCGCTTATGAATCCGATGCGCAGCCTCCCACGAGGATCGGCCTGGTTACCGATGAAGGCGGCGTGGATGACCTGTCGTTCAACATGATGGCATACCAGGGCTTGCAGCAAGCCGAGACCGGCCTGGGGATCATCGGCGCGCTCTACGAGTCTGCCAGCAGTGACGATTATGCTCCACTCCTGCAACAGTGCGCGGTTGATGGCAATGATCTCTGTTTTGCGGTCGGATTCTCGATGGCGGATGCAATTGCCTCCATCGCCAATGCGAACCCGGATACAGCTTTCGCGATCCTTGATGTTGACCTGGAAAACCCTCCGGCCAACCTGCGCGGCATCCGTTTCGACGAGAAGCAGGTCGGGTATCTGGCGGGCGCGCTTGCAGGGAGGATGTCCGCGAGCAATATCATTGGCGTGGTCGGCGGGATGGAGATTCCGCCTGTCGTCGGATTCGTGGAAGGCTACCGCAACGGCGCGCAATGCGCCAACCCGGATACGACCGTCCTGATCGAATACACCGGCACATTCACCGATCCGGTCCTGGGCGCGGCCACGGCGCAGAATATGATTGATCAAGGCGCTAATGTGATCTTTGGCGCGGCTGGCGCAACCGGCAATGGAGCCATCCTGTACAGCGCACAGCAAGGCATTAAAAGCATCGGCGTTGACACGGATCAGTACCTGACGCTCTTCGGGAATGGGACTGTGCCGGGATCGTATCAGTTGCTCACTAGCGCGATGAAGAACCTTGATGTTGCGGTTTATCAGACCATAGAAGATTACATCAACGGGAATTTCTTCTCTGGCACGGCAACTTATCATCTGGCGGATGGAGGTGTGGGGCTGGCGCCCTATCATGAAGCTTATGCTTACATTCCTCAACCCATCAGGGACTACGTGGAGTACGACGTGAGAGGCGGAATTTTGGATGGGAGCATAAACATTGATGAAACCTGCCGCGATGAGCCGCCGTATAACCCATCCTTCTCCGCCCGCCTGACAGAGAATCAAGTGCATGGCTATGGCTGGCTGCTCGGCAGTGACGTAACGCTATTCATTGACGGCAATGAGATCGGCACACAGACCGTTGTCGAGGCGGACTGGGATCCGAATCAGACCTTCGTCTGGTTCGATCTTGGGGAGTCCTTGACATTGCAGGCCGGGCAGTTCGTCGAGATGACCGACGGCACAATCACCAAAACACATACCGTTACAAATTTGGTCGTGACGGGTGTTGACCCGCAAGCCGATACAGTCTACGGCACAGCGGATCCTGATTCTCAGGTTGACGTTGGACATATCTACTGCGACGAGAACGGCTGCTACGGATTCCGCCGCGAGTTCGCCGATTTGAATGGGGGCTGGATTGCCGACTTCTCTATCCCCGGCGAGGACGACGATGAACAGGATGTCATTGACATCACACCCGGCATGGGCAATGAAGCCCGCCAATGCGACGAAGATGGAGACTGCACGCAGTATGGGTGGTATGTGCCCAATCCCTTCCTTATCACCTTCCCGGAGAATGAAGCGGTCGAGGCCTGGGAGTGGCCGGATGGAGCCGTGGTGCATCTGACAATTGACGACCCGGCGACGGCGCAATCGCCCGACTTCGAGCAGGACCGGACCATGGCGGTGACCACCTGGGGAGACCCGCGCACCTACACGCGCTTCGAGTTCGGCGGCGAATACGACTTGAAAGTGGGCGACGTTGTGACCGTCACCGACGGCGACACGCCGCGTACCCACGTTGTGCTAAATCTGTCGGTAGCGGCGGCGGACGCCGGGACTGATACCATTACCGGGCAGGCCGACCCCGGCGCGGAGGTGATGCTCTGGCCTCACGAGTATGACCAGACGGCAACCGTGATAGCAATTGCTGGCGCGGATAATGTCTGGGTGGCCGATTTCTCAGGCCTGTTCGACCTGGCTCCCGGAACAGAAGGGCGCTCGCAGATCCTCGACCCGGACGGCAACGCCACAGCCGTGGACTGGCGCGTGCCCAACCCCACCTTCGCAGTAAGAGTAAACTCTAATTGGATCGAGGCGAACGGGTGGGAATTGGGCGCATCCCTAATCCTGGAAATAGATGATCCAGACAATGGTCCTGGTGTGGATTACACAGATACTCAGACTGTGGAAGAAGCCCCTTGGGATCCCAATCAAACCTACGTTGAGATTCAATTTGAAGGGTTATATGATGTGCAGCCTGAAGACGTGGTGACGTTGACGGATGGTGTTACTTCTAAAACACACATCGTTACCAACATTGAAATCACAGGATATGATCTCGAAAATGACCTTGTCTTCGGTATTGCTGATCCAGAATCGTACAATTTATTAGTGTATGCTTGCGGCAATGGCTATTGCTCTACCAGGCATGTGGATTCTGATGGCGAAGGAAATTGGATGGCGGACTTCGGGAACCCAGGTGCCCAGGATGACGAACAAGACACTTATGATATTGTAGGTGGAACCTGGCTGGATGCCCAACAAGGGGATGAAGATGGTGATTACACATTTAATGGACTGGGAATTCCCAACCCCACCTTTGGCGTCCGGGCTAATACGGACCAGGTCGAAGGCTGGGAATGGCCCCTCGGCGTGACCGTCACCGTGACGGTTGACGACCCGTCAACACCGGATGAACCGGATGCGACCGGGAGCGCTGTGGTCTACGAGGCGCCCTGGAATCCGGGAGAGTACCGCTTCGACCTGGATTTGCGCGAAGTGATAGACATCCTGCCGGGCTTCGTCGTGACCGCCACAGACGGGAACACGCTGAAACAGCACACGGTTTTGGACCTGTATTTCACCGAAATTGATGTTGATGCGGATACCGTATTTGGCGTCGGTGTGCCGGATTACCCGGTCAACGTCTGGACGTGCGACGACTTCGGCTGCGTCAACCGGGAAGAGTTTGCGGACCAGGACGGGAACTGGTACGTGGACTTCAGCGTGCCCGGCGACCTGGACTGGGAACAGGCGACAGCCGATCTCCGGTACGGATCGTGGATCGATTCGTCGGTTAGCGATGAGGATGGCGACCAAACAATGTTTGGGTTGAATGTGCTTAATTACACCCTCCACGCTGTCCCAACACATCCCGAAGTCCACGGGCATGACTGGCCCCAGGGCGCAGACATCACCCTCATCATTGACGACGATACCGACCCGGACAACGGCGTACTGTACACCCAAACCAGGAACGCCGACGACGACCCGTGGTGCGGCTATCCGTGCTTCGATCTGTCCGGCGTCTTCGACCTGCAAGTCGGTCACTACGTTACGATGACCGATGGGAACGTCTCCAAGACCGTGCAGGTCTCGGTGCTGACCATTACCGAGGTGGACTTTGAAAACGACATCCTGCGCGGGATTGCCGACCCCGGTTCGCAGGTGGCGGTCAATATCTGGTCGCAGGACGGTCTGGCGCGTTACGTCACGGCCCAGCCCGACGGTACGTGGGAGGCGGATTTCTCCGTCTTCGGCGATGAAGACTTCGAGCAGTTCACCACAGACATCCGCTTTGGCGACAACGGGCGCGCCATCCAGCTCAATCCCGACGGGACGGACGACGGCACATTGGAATACTGGAATGTCCCCAACCCCAACTTCTCGGCCCGTCTGACCGAGAACGAAGTGCATGGGTACGAGTGGCCGCTGGGCGCTTCCGTCACCCTGACGATTGACGACCCCTCCACGCCCGATCCTGTGGACTTCATAGATACGCAGACCGTCGTCGCCGCCGATTGGGACCCGAACCAGACCTGGGTACAGTTCAGGCTCTGGGAAAACGGGTTCAGCCTCAGGCCTGGAATGACCGTTTCGATGTCCTACGGGTCAGCGGTCAAGACCCACGTTGTCACGTCTCTCGAAGTCACGTCTGTTGATCCTGAAGCCGATACGGTTTCCGGCGCTGCCGCTCCCGGCACGCAGGTTGACGTTGGGCATATCTACTGCGACGAGACCGGCTGCTACGGCTTCCGCCGTGTGTTCGCCGACGCCAACGGCGACTGGCTGGCCGATTTCTCCGTCCCCGGCGAAGACGACGACGAACAGGACATTGTTGACATCACACCCGGCATGAGCAATGAAGCCCGCCAATGCGACGAGGACGGCGATTGCACCCAGTATGGCTGGCGTGCCGCCGAACCGCGCATAGACGTGCGCCTTACGGATTACCGCATCGAAGCCTTCGACTGGCCCCTGGGCGCAACCGTCACGCTGACGGTTGACGACCCCGCCACGCCGGACAGCCCCGATTTCACCCGGAGCGGGGTCGTGACGGAGTACGATCCGCAAGGCCAGACCTGGCTCATCTTCGATTACGCCGGGGCCTTCGATGTCCGGGCCGGGTTCCTCGTGACCGTCAGCGATGGATCGCTCACGAAGCAGATTTACGTCCACCCGTTGAAGATCGCTTCCGTCAACGTGGACACCGACCAGGCCTTCGGGTCCGCCGCGCCGGGGAGCCAGGTGTGGGTGTACGTTTGGGACGCCGAAATTTCCCGCCTGGTGAACCGCTACGTGACTGCCGACGCAACCGGTGACTGGATGGCCGACTTCTCCGTCCCCGGGCCGACGCCCGAAGAACAGGACGTCTTCGACATTTCCGGCAATATGGAAGTTGCCGCCCGCCAGAGCGACGAGGACGGCGACTACACCCGCTTCGGCTATTGGACGCCGAAAGAACCCTTCATCGAAGTCTACCCGGTGGACGACGAAGTGGTGGCCGCCAACTGGCCTGCCGACGCCCTGGCAACCTTGACCATTGACGACCCCTCGACCCCGCTCTCGCCGGATTACACCGCGACCCGGATCATCCGGACGCTCGCCGGCTTCGAGGACAGGGACACGGTCGTCGCCTTCCGCCTGACCGGCCTCTTCGACATCCGGCCCGGCCATGTCGTCACGCTGGACGACGGCGTAACGGCGAAGACGGTCGTCGTCACGGATGTCGCTGTATCCGCCGCCGACCCGGAGGCGGACACCATCACCGGGACCGCCGCGCCGGGAAGCGACGTGGACCTCGATATGTGCGGCCCCGCCGGGATCGCCGATTGTATCTGGATGCGCGAGGCCGCCGACGGCTCCGGCCAATGGCTCGCGGACGCTGCCTCGCAGGGATACGACTTGCAGCCCGGCGTCTCCGGGACGGCAGCCCAGTTCGACGAAGACGGCGACAGCACCCGGGTCCGGTTCGCTGTCGTCACCCCGCTCCCGCCGGACTTCGTCCCGACGGATACGGTCGTCGTGCCTGCGGGCGGTTCGATCCAGATCGCCATGCTGGTGGACTTCAGCCATGATCCCTGGAACACGGGCCTGGTCAACGCCGCGCAAATGGCAATGGACGACTTCGGCGCGATCCGGGGCTTCGGGGTCACGCAAACGTCCTACGACAGCGACTGCAACGAAGACTTCCTCACCGCCCAGGCCGCCGCCCTGGATGTGATCGCCAATCCCGGTTACGTCGGCGTCATCGGCCACGTCTGCTCCTACAGCTTCGAAGCCGGACTGCCGCTTTACGAAGCCGCAGGTCTCGTGGCCGTTTCGGGGTCTTCGACCAAATTCAGCACGCCCAACTCTGGGCCAGGCGTTTCCAACCGGGTCACCCTCAACGACTTCTACTACGACTCGACCGCCTGGACACAAATTGTCCAGGCCATGCCCGCCGTCCAGGAGTGGAACGCCCGCTACCAGGCCCGGTTCGGCGTCGAGCCTGGCGAGTTTGCCGTCCTTTACTACGACGCAGTGACCCTGCTCCTGGAGCGCATCGCGGAGACCTCCGAACTCCAGCCGGACGGCAGCCTGCTCATCCCCCGTGCCGCGCTGGCCTCCGCCGTCCGCTCGACCCAAAATTACGAAGGCGTCACCGGCTGCTTCAGCTTCGACGCCCGCGGCGACCGCCTGCCCGAGGAAGGCGACTGCAACGACCCGCCCGTCATCGAGCAGATCAGCGCTCCGCTCGACCCGGTCCAGATCGGCCAGCCGGTCTCGGTGACTGTAACCTTCAGCGATCCCGACTCCGGCGACACCCATACCGCTACCTGGTCATGGGGCGACGGCTTGTCCACCACGCTTCCCGCGACGCTGCCAGCGGCTTCCGCGTCCCATGCCTATGCCCTGCCCGGAGTCTATACCGTGACCGTCACCCTCACCGACGCGGCGGGCGCTTCGGACACCGGAACCTTCCAGTACGTCGTCGTCTACGACCCCAGCGGCGGATTCGTCACCGGCGGCGGCTGGTTCATTGACCCGGCCAGCGGCGCGAAGGCCCACTTCGGCTTCAACCCGAAATACCACAAAGACGGCACGCTCAAAGGCGAGACCGAGTTCAACCTGGACGGGATGAAGTTCAAGAGCATTTCCCACGACTGGCTGGTCATCAACGGGGCCAAAGCGATGTTCACGGGGACCGGCTCGGTCAACGGCTCCGGCAGCTACCGGTTCTTCGTCAGCGTGATTGACGGCGATATCGCCGGCGGCGCGGACAGGCTCCGCATCCTCATCTGGGACGAAGCCACCGGCGAGATGATCTACGACAACCAACCCGGCGATTCGGTCATTGCCGACCCCGTGACCGCTATCGGAGGAGGCTCCATCGTCGTCCATAAAGCCCGGTAAGCTCCGCCCATCAAGGCAACGAAAGCCTGGCAGCCCCGCCCGGACTGCCAGGCTTTTATGGCTCTCCCGTTTTTGACGGGAATCATCTTTTGAAACACGAAGCACTCACTCCACGCCCGCACGGGGACAAGGGCTTTCCACATCCTGATTACCAGATCCGAAGACACTCACTCCACGCCCGCACGGGGACAAGTCTCGATGCGGGCCTGCCGTCAAGTCGGAATGGACTCACTCCACGCCCGCACGGGGACAAGGGATATGAAACGTAACCCAGGCTCCTCAGGACGGGACTCACTCCACGCCCGCACGGGG
>DIDQ01000059.1 GCA_002418215.1 Anaerolineales bacterium UBA5796 | reverse complement strand
TTCTCATATTGAGAATTGCTGCCAGTCGCGGCTGATGGTTGACACGAATTGCCCCAGCAGGTATAATGTCGTTCGCTCTAGCCCCGGCAGCAAGACGCTGGGGCAGTTGCTTGCAATTTATCCCGGCTTCCCCGCAGCGCGGCGTCGCTGAAAGGCGCGGCGACTGCGGTGAAGCGAAGACCAGGAGATTAGGATGAAATACGCAATCGTTGAAAGCGGCGGCAAACAGTACAAAGCCGTCGAAGGCGGGATGATAGATGTTGACCGCATGGCTGTTGACGCCGGTACCAGCCTGGATATAGACCAGGTGCTGCTGGTCGTGGACGGCGAGGATGTCGCAGTCGGCGCGCCGACCGTCAAGGGGGCCAGCGTCACGGCCAAAGTCGTCGAGCATTTCCGCGGCCCGAAGGTCATTGTTTTCAAGTACAGCCCGAAGAAACGCATCCGCGTCAAGAACGGGCATCGTCAGTCATACACCCGTTTACAGATCGAAAAGATCGGGAAGTAAGAGGTAATCATGGCACACAAAAAAGGCGGCGGCTCGAGCCGCAACGGACGCGACAGCAATTCCCAACGCCTGGGCGTGAAGCGCTATGCAGGCCAATTCGTGCTTTCCGGCAACATCCTTGTCCGCCAGCACGGCACCCGGATCAAGCCTGGACTCAATGTCGGCGTCGGCAAGGATTACACCCTGTTTGCCACGACCGACGGCCTGGTCCAGTTTGACGTTATTCACGGGCGCAAACGCGTCAACGTGGTTCCAGCTGGGGTCGAGTAAACCGGCCGGAAAGGATAGACTGAAATGAGAACCGATATTCACCCGAAATATTACCCCGACGCGCAGGTTGTTTGCGCTTGCGGCAATACCTGGACGACCGGCTCGACCCGCAAAGAAATCCGCGTCGAAATTTGCTCGAACTGCCATCCCTTCTTTAGCGGCGAGCAGCGCATCGTGGACACCGAAGGCCAGGTGGATCGCTTCTACAAGCGCCTCCAGGCCCGCCAGGAATACTTGGTCGAGCAAAAGACCCGCGAAGAGTCCAAAGTCTCCCTCTCCCGCCCGATCTCAGAGTTGGACATGAACACCCGCCTGGTCGAGACCCTGGCCCGGGCCGGCGTCCGAAATGTGGGACAGTTCCTCGAAAAACTGAACGCAGGTGAAGACACCGTCCTGGCAATCGAGGGCTTTGGCCGCAAATCGCTGATTGACCTGAAGAAAAAACTGCGCTCCCTGGGCTACGAACTCCCGGAAGCTGTCGCTTAGTCCTTGCGTTGGCGACAATCTCAGGTAAACTTAACGGGCAGATGCGTCTCGCATCTGCCCGTTTTCATTCTTGAATTTTGAGGAGCGCATGAAACATACCACCGGTTCCGTCGAAGTGATCTGCGGATCCATGTTCAGCGGCAAGACGGATGAATTGATCCGCCGTCTGCGCCGCGCCACCATTGCCAGGCAAAAGGTCCAGGTATTCAAGCCGGCTATTGACGTCCGCTATGCGGAGGAGCAGGTCACGTCCCACGCCGGGGCGGCTTATGAGGCCATCCCGGTCGAAAAGGCCGACGAGATCTGCACCCGGGTCGACCCGGATACGACCGTCGTTGCCGTGGATGAAGCCCAGTTCTTCGACCCGGAAATTGTCAACGTCTGCCGCGACCTGGCCGAGCGCGGCGTGCGGGTCATCGCCGCCGGGCTGGACACGGATTTCCGCGGCGAGCCGTTCGGTCCCATGCCGGTGCTGATGGCCCAGGCCGAGCGGGTGGACAAGCTGCAGGCCATTTGTATGGTCTGCGGGGATGTCGCCAGCCGCACCCAGCGCCTGGTCAACGGCCAGCCCGCCCGCTATGACGATCCGGTGGTGATCGTCGGTGCGTCTGAAATGTACGAAGCCCGCTGCCGCAAGCATCACCAGGTGCCGCGATAATTAAAAGATACAAGACCTAACGGAACTATGAAACCACAAAACTACCAAGACATCCTCGCCGAAACCCTGATAGACCAGGAGACCCTCCAGAACCGCGTCGCCGAACTCGGCGCCCAACTCAGCCGGGATTACGCCGAGAGCCAGGAGCTGGTGCTCATCTGTATCCTTAGAGGCGGCATGGTCTTCCTCGTAGACCTGATGCGCCACGTCACCGTCCCGCACCAGGTGGATTTCATGGCGATCTCCTCCTACGGCGCTGGCGCCCGCGAATCCGGCGGGAACGTCCGCCTGACGATGGACCTGAAAACCGACATCCGAGGCAAGGATGTGCTCCTGGTCGAAGACATCATTGACAGCGGCCACACCATTTCCTACGTGCTCGAATTCCTGCATACCCGCCAGCCCCACAGCCTCAAGATTTGCACCTTGCTGGATAAGGAAGAGCGCCGCGAGGTAAACGTGCCGATTGATTATTGCGGCTTCGTCATCCCCAACAAATTCGTCTTCGGTTACGGCCTCGACCTCGACGAGTATTACCGCAACCTGCCCTTCGTCGGCGTCGTTGACCTGGATAAATACCAGCCCCCGGCCTGACCATGTCCGACCCTCGGCCGCCAATCAAGCCGGAGAAGGGGAGGCGCGCCTCTCCCTATGCCGGGCGCTGGGTGGCGCGCCTGCGGGGGCAGATCGTAGCTCACGGCGGCACCCCCGAACAGGCCCGCCGCGCCGCCCAATCTGCCCGCCACAAAGAATCCCCAGAGATCAGTTTTATGCCCTTCGAATCGGATTTGCCTATTGATCCCATCGTCGAGAAAGTCCGTGCGGCCCTGCCTCCCGGCCAGCCTGCTTACCTGGTCGGCGGCGCGGTCCGGGATGCGCTGCTGGGCCGCGTCTCGCACGACCTGGATTTCGCCGTCCCGGGCAATGCCATTGCCACTGCCAAACGGGTCGCCAACGCCCTCGAGTCTGATTTTTTCGTTTTGGATGGAGAGCGGGATACCGGCCGCGTCCTGGTGACCAACCCCGACGGGTCGCGGACGCTGATGGATTTTGCCGCCTATCGCGGCCCGGACCTGGAAGCTGATCTGCGCGCCCGAGACTTTACCATCAACGCCCTGGCCCTCGACGCGCAAAACGGCGAGATCCACGATCCCACCGGCGGCGCCTCCGATTTGCGCCAGAAACAGATCCGGGCCTGCTCGCCTGCGGCCTTCACTGACGACCCGGTCCGCATCCTGCGGGCGGTGCGCCAGGCCGCATCGCTGGGATTCCACATCCAGCCCGAAACAAGGGAAGCCATGAAAGCCGCGGTCGGTGAACTGCCCAGGGTATCCCCGGAGCGCCAGCGGGACGAGTTGTTCCGCATCCTGGAAGGCCCCCAGCCGGGAACCTGCCTGCGCGCCCTCGACATCCTCGGCGTCCTGCCCGTGCTGCTGCCGGAACTCCCCGCCATGAAAGGTGTGGCCCAACCGCCGCCCCACGTCAGCGATGTCTGGACCCACATCCTGAGTGTCCTGGCCCATCTGGAAAGAATCCTGGCCGACCTGGCCCCGGGTTACGACGCTGAACAGACCAGCGATATGTTCACCGGCCTGCTGGCCCTGCGCCTGGGACGATACCGCGAACAGTTCGCCCGCCATTTCGCCGAGCGGCTCGTGCCCGACCGCAGCCTGCGCGGCCTGCTGTTCCTGGCCGCCCTCTACCACGACGTATCCAAGCCCGAAACCCAGGCTGAAGATGAGACCGGACGGCTGCGCTTCTGGGGCCACGATGAACTCGGCGCCCAGGTCGCGGCTAGGCGGATGCGCGTTTTCAATTTCTCGAACGATGAGATTGCGCGGGTCCAGGCGGTCATCCGCCACCACATGCGCCCCCACTTCCACAGCAACCGTATGGAATCTGAATCCAGGCCGCCTTCCCGCCGCGCCATCTACCGCTTTTTCCGGGATGCGGGCGCAGCGGGCGTGGACACCTGCCTGCTCTCCCTGGCCGACCTGCGCGCCACCCGCGAGCAAACCCTCACCCAGGAGACCTGGCTCGCCGCCCTGGACGTGTGCCGCATCTTTTTGGAAAATTACTTCGAAAAACCGGAAGAGACGGTTTCTCCGCCGCCGCTGGTGAATGGCAACGATGTCATCCTGGCTTATGGCTTGGAACCGGGGCCGCTCATCGGCCAGGTGCTCGAAGCCATCCGCGAAGCCCATGCCACCGGAAAAGTCAGCAACCGGGAGGAGGCCCTGGCTTTCGGGAAGCGGTGGCTGGCAGAATTAAATTCACAGGCGCAGTAGTTTCTACTGCGCCTGACTTGTCGTGTGGGCTGTCGCTAGGCCCGGTTGTTGAGTTGATTGACCGAGTGTAGAGGCCCTGTGCCGATCAGCTTCCGGGTCCGCTCGGCCTCGGCCCGGCGGATCAGCCGGTTGATGTGGGCAATGATCACGCCGCCGGTGACAGGTTTGACGAGGTAATCATCGGCTCCGGCGTCCAGGGCGCTGGCGATGAATCCTGAATCGTTCAAAACCGACAGGATCAAGATGGGCACATTGCTGACCTTGCGGATTTCTTTGCACACCTGCCAGCCGTCCATGCCGGGCATCATCAGGTCAATGATAATGATATCCGGTTTCGCTTCGTGAATGAGTTCCAGGCCGCTAAAACCGTTTTCAGCCGGGACGATATTGATTCCATGCCCCTTGAGCAGCAGCATAAGCAAGTTGGAAACGCTTGGGTCATCGTCGATTACAAGAGCGTTGATAGCCATTCTGATTTCAATCCTATTGTTCGGAATCTTTACTGAAAATTTCAGCCAGATGTTCTGGGGTTATTATCACTCAATAGCTCTTCTTAATACTTAACAAACAGTTTACAAAAGATAGTGTTTCCTGGACGAAATACTTTACACGCCTATAACTTGGCCTTCGCGAAGGCCATTGCCCTTTGTGGTAAACTATGCCATTGTGCTGCTATTTTGATCGGTCTTTATGGCTATCATTTTCATTGTCAGGAGGCTACAAGAATGTCTAAAAAATGGGTTTATCTTTTCGAAGAGGTCGCCGAGGCTGAAAAATACGCCGGCGATTGGGAAGGGGTACGCGCCCTGCTCGGTGGCAAGGGATCGGGCCTGGCGGACATGACCCGGGCCGGTGTGCCCGTTCCCCCTGGTTTTACCGTCACCACCGAAGCCTGCAACGAGTTCCGCAAAGGTCAAGCCTTTCCCGCAGGTCAGTGGGACCAGCAACTCGCCGCGATGAAAGACGTGGAAAAATCCACCGGCAAGACCTTCGGTGATCCGAACAACCCGCTCCTCGTCTCATGCCGTTCCGGCGCGAAGTTCTCCATGCCCGGTATGATGAACACGATCCTCAACATTGGTCTCAATGATGAAGTGCTTGAAGGCATGATCAAGCTGACGGACAACCCGCGCTTCGTGTGGGACCTGTACCGGCGGCTGATCGAAATGTTCGGGACGACCGTTTTCAACCTGGACGATGAAGTTTTCGAACATCCGATGGACGAGTACAAGAAGAGCAAAGGTTACAAACTCGACACGGAAATGACCGCCGCAGATTGGAAGGCCCTGGTGGGGGTGTTCAAGGAAGCATTCAAGAAGCACGTCGGCTTCGATTTCCCGCAGGATGTTTACAAACAACTCGAACTGGCTACCAAAGCTGTCTTCGAATCGTGGATGGGCAAGCGCGCCATTGATTACCGCAAAGCCACCCACATTTCCGATGACCTCGGCACGGCCGTCAATATCGTGACGATGGTCTTCGGCAACATGGGGGATGACTCAGGCACAGGTGTGGCGTTTACCCGCGACCCGTCTACGGGCGAAAGGAAGATGATGGGCGATTACCTGCTCAACGCCCAGGGCGAAGATGTCGTCGCCGGTATTCGCAACGCCGACCCGATCGAAAAAATGCAGGGCCAGATGCCCGAGGTCTACGCCCAGTTCATGGATATCACCGACAAGCTGGAGCAGCATTACAAAGAAATGCAGGATGTCGAGTTCACCATCGAACGCGGCCGCCTGTGGATGCTCCAGACCCGCAACGGCAAGCGCACCGCCAAGGCCGCGGTCAAGATCGCGGTGGATATGGCAAATGAAGGGCTGATCAACCGTGAAGAAGCGGTCCTCCGTGTTACGCCTGAGAATGTGGATGCGCTCCTCCACCCGCAGTTCGATGAAGCAGCCAAGAAAGAAGCTGAAAAATCCGGCGCGTTCTTTGCCAAAGGCGTGAACGCCTCTCCCGGCGCAGCAGTGGGCCAGATTTATTTCGACGCCGACACTGCCGAAAAAATGTCCAAAGAACACAAGCAGGATACCATCATGGTGCGTCCGTTCACCAAACCGGACGATGTGCATGGCATGATCGCCTCCAAAGGCGTGCTCACCAGCGAAGGCGGCGCGACCTCCCACGCGGCTGTGGTGGCCCGCCAGTTCGGTATTCCCTGTGTGGTGGGCGCGTCCGATATCAAAATTGACATGGAAAAACGCCAGATGGCCGTCGGCGAGACGGTGGTCAGGGAAGGCGATTGGGTTTCCGTAGACGGCACGACCGGGCAGGTTTTCGTCGGCAAGATCCCGACCATTGCCCCGACCCTCGAAGAGCAGACCGAACTGCTGACCCTGCTCACCTGGGCGGACGAAATCTCGGCCCGTGGCGGCATCCGCACCTTGCCGGATGGCCGCAAGAGCACGGGTCTCCAGGTCTGGGCCAATGCGGATTATCCCAAAGACGCCCGCCGCGCCCGTTCGTATGGCGCGGTCGGGATCGGCCTCTGTCGGACCGAGCACATGTTCTTCGAACCGGAACGCCTGCCCATCGTCCAGAAAATGATCCTGGCCGAGACCAGCGAGGAGCGCACCAAACAGTTGAACCTGCTCCTGCCCAGCCAGCGCTCCGATTTCGACGGGTTGTTCGAGGCGATGAACGGCTACCCGGTCATCATCCGCCTGATTGACCCGCCCCTGCATGAGTTCATGCCCGACGAGGAAGCCCTGCTCGAAGAAGTGATCGAGATGCGGGTCAAAGGCGAGACAGGCGGGCTGGCCGAAAAAGAGAACCTGCTGGCTGCGATCAAGAACCTGCATGAATCCAACCCGATGATGGGCCTGCGCGGCGTCCGATTGAGCATTGCCATGCCTGAGATCGTCGAGATGCAAGTCCGGGCCATCTTCGAGGCTGCCGCTGATTGCGCGCAGCGCGGCATCGTCGTCCACCCCGAAGTGATGATCCCGTTGACCGGTACAGTCAAGGAACTGGAATGGATCCAGCCCCGCCTGGAGCGGATCGCCTCGGCAGTGATGAACGAAAAAGGCGTGCAGTTTTCATACAAGTTCGGCACGATGATCGAAATTCCCCGCGCCGCAGTGACGGCAGCCGAGATTGCCAAGCTGGCCCAGTTCTTCTCCTTCGGCACCAACGACCTGACCCAGATGACCTTTGGCTACTCCCGCGACGACGCCGAGCGCAACTTCCTGGTCACTTACGTCGAACAGGGCATCCTGCCGGTCAATCCCTTCCAGCAACTGGACCGGGACGGCGTGGGCAAGCTGATGGAGTGGGCCGTCAATGAAGGCCGCAAGACCCGCCCGGACCTCGAAGTGGGCATCTGCGGCGAACACGGCGGCGATCCTTCGTCCATCGAGTGGTGCCACATCATCGGCAACAACTACGTCTCCTGCTCGCCGTTCCGCGTCCCGGTGGCTCGCCTGGCTGCGGCGCACGTGGCGTTGAAGTACAGCGGCAAGAGTATTGCGGAAGACAAGTAAACAGGTATCAGGTAAACAAGTACACAACGTAAAACGAAAACCGGCCTCTTCGCGAGGCCGGTTTTTTGTATTGGGCCGTTATTTCAGCCGGATGATCTGACCCACGTAGATCAGGTTGGCATCCTTGATGTCCGGGTTGAGTTGCACCAATTTTTCCCAGGTGGTGCCGAAGCGGGCGGCGATGCTCCTGAGCGTGTCGCCTTTCTGCACGATGTAGTAGGTTGGCGAGGCGGGCAGGTTGATCACCTGGCCGGCGTAGATGAGGTTGGGGTTGGTGATCTGCGGGTTGACTTGCAGGATGGCCTCGACGGTGGTCCCGATGCGGTCGGCGATCTTGCGCAGGGTGTCGCCTTTCACGACGGTGTAGGTCTGGCCCGTCGCCGGGGGCGGGGACGAGGTTCCCGGCGCGGGGACGGTCATCCGCTGGCCTTCGTAGATCAGGTTGGGGTTGGTGATCTTCGGGTTGAGTTGCAGCAGAACGTCCATGCTGGTGCTGAATCGGCTCGCCAGCGCCTTGAGCGTGTCGCCCCGGGCGACGACGTAGGTGTCGTACCCGCCGCTGCCTTTGATCAGCGTCCCGGGCATGACCAGCACCTGCCCGACGTAGATCAGGTTGGTGTTGGCGATGTTGTTGGCAAGCTGCAGGGCCGCGATGGTAGTCCCGCAGCGTTCGGCGATCTTGCGCAGCGTATCGCCGCTGACGACGGTGTAGTAATCACCGCAGGCGGCGGTCCCGGCAAAGGCCCGGGGGACGTTGACGAATGAAGCGGCTATAATGCTGACGGCCATGATGATTTGGAAAAATTTTTTCGCAGACATGATCGACTCCTTACAAAACTGTTAGCTGAGGCAGGGATAAAGATGGTCATGCCTCGAAAAAAGTTCCAACCGGGCCGGGGGCGTCACCGCACGTCGAATGAAATCCGGGAGAGACGGGTCAGCAGATCGAAGTATCCCGGCGAATCCGGGGGGACATAGGCAAAGAAGATGATGGTGTAGTCGTCAACGTATTCGTAGTAAACGTCATCGAACAGGGAATAGTCCTGCTTTTGGATCGCGTCAACGACGGCGTACACGGTGAGGGGCGTACCGTCGGCGAGGGTCAGGTCTTGTTCCAGTTCGAATGTTATGGACTCCCCATCGTCAGGGATCATCCAGGACCGGAAGAGGTCCGGGCGGAAGTTCCCGTCCTCCTGGATGAGGAGCGTGCGCGTGAACCCGATGGCGGGTTCGGGCGGTTGGGGTTCCTCGGGTGCCGCGCCGCCCTCGGGCGGGCCGACCAGGATGAAGGTCGAGAAGCGTGCAACCGTTCCCGTAGCCGTCCAGCCGTCATCCGCCACCAGCGCCTGGCTGACCTTCCGCAAGTCCCCGCTCACGTCCGGCGCGTAGACGTAAATGTCCCGGTACGAACCGGCCAGGTCCGCACGCTGGGTCAGCAGGGGGATGACGAGCGTCACCAGCTTGTTGAAGGTGAACGGCGAAGGTTCCAGGGTTATCGCGCCGAGCACCTGGTTGGACGAGCCGGTCTTGGCCTTGACGAGGGAATTGAGTTCCTGGGCCTGGCCGCTGCTGACGCAGGTGATCGAGACCGTTTTCGTCCCTGAAAAACTCCCGGCCTGGATGTGGACGTTGCCGACCGCACTGTCGCATTTGACCGGGATGCCCCCGCTCGCCGTCCCCTGGCTGCCGCTCACGGAGGCGCTGTTGGACCCGGTCGGGATGGTCCCGCCGCCGCACCCGGCAACCAGGACGCCGGTCAGGACCGCCAGCGCCGCGACTGACATGATCCGAAAAAGTATGGTTTTCATTTTTCTCCTCAATTCAATAGTTTGGAGGTCAGGCTGGTCGCAAGTTCGAAAAGGACCTGCAATAATTCGCTCTGGGCGCTGGTGAGCGACATGGAGGGGAATACCACCCGCAGGATCGAGGGGACGAGTTCTTCGAGGTTGCCTGCAATGGCGCTGACGATGGTCGTCACCAGCGGCGCGCCGGACCCGGTGAGGTAGACGATAAGCTCGCGGAAGTTGTACAGGTCGGTCAACTGGTTCCAGCGCAGCCCGCAGGCGGCAATCGTCGGCAAGTCGAAGGCCAGCAGGCCGATCAGGAGGTTGAAAGCCAGGATGCCGCCCGCCCAGACGACCAGGGCCATCAGGTCGAACGTGGTGGCTGCCGTCAGGAGTTGGACCGGCAGGAGCGAGAAAACGATGGTTCCGGCCACCCAGCCTCCTTTTTCCAGGCCGTTCCGCCCGCGCAGGTAGGGGAAGAAATAGCCCATGAAGGCGGCCATTGCCAGGTACTGCATCACGAACGATCCCAGTTGGCTGCCAACGTAAAGGAGCGGGAACGCCCCAGCCTGTTCGAGCGTGGCGGAGGCCAGCGGCCAGCCGTGAATCAGGGTCATGGGGACGAGCAGCAAGGTGGCCCAGGCAAGCGCCCGCCGCAGGTTGTCCCGGTGGCGCGGCCCGGCCCCGAAGTTGAAGGCCAGCTCCTTGACGGTGATCTCCTCGCCGAGGGCTTTCACAAAATCCGGCCTGAGCAACGCCTTGATCTGGGCTTCGTGCGCGTCCAGTTGGGCGGCATAGTCTTCGGCGCTGAGTTTGCCCTCCCGCACTTGTTTTTGCAGGTCGTTTTCTGCCATGCGCCTGAGGCGCAGTTCGCGGTTGAGCTTCAGCAGGCCCGTAACCGCCTCCATTTGGGAGGTTTTCAGGAACGCGTCCAACCGGCTGGCCGAAACCTGGGGCTTTTCGGGCAGCAGCCACTCGAACAGGACCAGGCTGACGAGGGTCGCGACCGGCACGAAGCCCCAGGACGGGCTGAAACCGACGGCAAAAGCGACGAAGACGAACCGTCCCAGGCCCCGTTCGAAGGGCTTTGATTTTTCGCCAATGCGTTTGTCGAAAGCCCTTGCCAACAGCAGTACGCCTCCGATGAGCAGGCCAATCGGGACCAGCGGCCGCAGGAGGGCGATGGATTGGGTCAGGACGCCGGCGTTTCCGGGGAATTGCGTGACCAAGGGGAGCGCCTGGTGCGGAAAGCTTACCCCCATGGCGGCCAGCACAGCCATCACGGCCAGGCTGGATGACGGTCCGGCCGGGGTTTGGCGCAAGGCTGTGGCAGCCTGCCAGGCCAGCCCGGCCAGGGTGGTCAGGGACAGCGATGAAAGCAGGATCGTCCCCCAGCCGTCGGGGATGACGTAAAGGATGGCCGACGCCAGGGCGGTTGCCAGGATACCCGTCAGCGCGACCGGGACAACGCGCCGTACCCTCGACGGGAAAACCATCCGCACCAGCAGGCAGGTCAGGTAGGCCGCGGCGGCCCAGATGATGTACCCGTCGCGAGTCACACCGATCACGTCGAAGAGCGGGAGCCAGTCCAGGCTTATCACGATCAGGAAAACGGTGTTCCAGGCCAACGGGCGCAATCGTTCTGCTACGGCTGCATTCTTGGCGGAGGCGGCTTCCTTGCGGACGGCCAGGAGCAACAAGGCGGACGGGATCAGCCACAAACTGCCGAACAGGACGTTTTCCAGGGCATCCGGCAGCCGTCCCGGCAGGTCACGGGCGAAGGTCCGCAGTGTATCGGCGGGCGGTTCCGCTGCAACGAGAGGCTCTTTCAGGTACAGGGTTCGGTAATAGTCATAGACCTGCGCCTGGACCGGGCGGGAGACCCGGGCGGGCAGGATGCCGACCAGCTGGCCCTCGACGGTTTGCTCCAGCAGGGGATTGGAGGCGACGCCCAAACCGGTGATGACCCGCGAGAGCGAATCCTGGAGCCGGGACTTCTGGATCGGGTCCAGACCAGACGGGTCGCCCCGGCTGACCCAGAGTCGCAGGCGGCTGCCGGTTGCGAGCGTGCCTTCCCAGTCATGCCGGTCGGCGCTGCTGGCAGTCGGCGGGGGAGCGCTCTGAATGAGATGCGTCCCGGCTAAAACGACGGCGACTCGGTCTCGGAGGGTGTACTGGGGGAGCGACGCGCTCAAGCCGGTCGCGTCGATCTCGAACGTGGTCGCGGTCTCCTCCGGGACGAGGAATTCGATGGTCTGGCTCTCGAGGATGACGCGCACCCGTTCGCTCCCGCTCTGCTTTTCCTGCCGCCAGGTGACCCGCCGGGGATCGAGGTAGGTGTTGAGGCTGACCTCCCCGAACAGATACTCGATGAACTCCAGTTCGCCGATCCCGCCCTGGACGAGATTCTGATAGACCCGGTATCCGGCGGGCATTTCGACCGTGAACGTGAATTTGATCCCGTCGGGGGAGATTTCGAGGAGGACCTGGCGGTCAATCACATTTTGGTCCACCTGCGGCAAGGTTTCGATGTCCCTGGTCATCCAGGGATGCTGGTCGTCGGGCCGGAGGCGGGCGCATAACCGCTCCGGCAGGGGCTGGTCTTGCGCTTGCAGGGGGAGCATCCCCGAAAAGCTGCCCTCGTCGTCCGATTCGGCGGCCAGGTGGGCTTTGCCTTCGACGCATCCGCCCTCGTAAATCTCGATCTGCGAGACGGCTTCGGTGGAACCGTAGACTTGCAACCCGCCCTCGACCCGCTCGATTGCCGCCAGGAACGGCGCTCCCGGCTCGGAGTCCCGGGCGACCGGGAACAGGCTTTGCGCGCCGGTGGGTGTGTACAGCAGCAGGAGTATGGACGGGTCAATCCGGGTCGGCAGCGCCATCAACTGGTTGCGTCGTAACGGCAAGACCGGGACCGGCGCGGAAAAATGCCCGTTCAGGCCGGTTGTGGTGGTGGCGATCAACGCATCGTTGAGGTAAATCCCCAATTCCATCCAGGAGGGCGCGTGCCCCTCGATTTTGTCGGCCACGCCCGGCGTCGAGGAGGGGACGTATTCAAGGTCAATGATGAAATCCGGGGCCGCGGGAAGCGGCTGGAAATAGGCCAACGTGAACTTCGCCGCCAGCAGCACCAGCAGCGGAACGGCCAGGATGCCCAAAAAAGCGACAGCAATCGAAGACGAGGATTGTCTGGATGTCATTCCGTCACTTACCGTTCGTTGCAGGAGGGGTGGGGGGCCGTGGCGCATCGCCGTATCCCCAAAGATACGCCATTCCGATAACCTTAAAATACCTGGCGTCGAATTCAGTATAGCAAAATTCGGCGCAACAAAAAAGCCCCAACCAGATTGGGGCTTTTTCGATTTACGGCTTCGGCCACAGGATGGGCTTAGGCTCGCTGTACCCGTGTTTCTCCACGGTGTAGATTACCCCGCCCGAGGGCGCGGAGCACCCGGCTTCATCTTTCACCGTGTAACTGGTCGTGTACTGGTCGGGGAAGGAGACCGGCCACCACAGCAAATGTCCGTCCTGGCAGACGAACAGGTCCAGGAAGTAGCCGCGGTCCTTGTCCTGGGTCATTTTCTTCTGGTCCCAGGTGACCGTGACCTGGGCGCCGTTGCGGGTGGCAGCCACGTTATCGGGCGGGCCGTACTGGTTGGTGCCGATCTTCGTCAGGTCTATCTCGGTCAGCTTGATGACCGTGTTGATGTCACCCGTCACCTCGACCACCGAAGGGGCCACCCAGCAGAAATAGTTCAGTTTATCGAACTTGATCAACAGCCAGTTGCTCAAATACCAGCGGCTGCGCACCTGGCCGGTGTCACCCTCGTACAGGTCGGCGGCGTGCAGGTAGGCCACGTTCGGGCCATAGCGGCAGTGGGCCTGGGCCGAAGTGACCACCACGGTCGGGAAGGCGAAGGTCGGCGTAGGCGTGAGGGTGGGGGTCAGCGTTTCGGTCGGGGTGAGGGTTATGGTCGGCGTGAAGGTCAGGGTGGGGGTGAACGTGGGTGTGGAAGTGGGCGTGAAGGTCTGGGTCGGCGTCGAGGTCCGGGTGGGAGTCGAAGTCCAGGCGGCGGCGGTCATGGTGGCCTGGGCCTCCGGCGACGGGCCGCAGGCCGCGAGGAGCAACGCCATGGCTAAAACGGCCGCGAGTGCGTCGCGCCGCCCCCAAAAGGATTTTTTCGGAGGGATGCCCTTCTCGTTTAACCGGATTTTTCCAAAAGGCAAGGCGCGACGCGCCCTCAAAGTTTTCATACGAAAGCCTCCAGCAAGGTTACGATGTTTTGGCCGAGGGCTTCATCGTTGTATCCGCCTTCCATCACAATAAGCGTCGGCAAGTTCAGCCCGGCGATGTGGACGCCGATCTGGGCGATGCCCTGACGCGTGACCCTGAATTTTCCGAGCCGGTCGCCGCCGTAAAGGTCCATCCCGGCGGACACGACCAGGGATTTGGGCTTGAACCCGTTGATTTGGCCGATCGCCGCCCCGAGCGCGTCCAGGTAGGCCGCGTCATCCGTCCCGGCGGGGAGAGGCAGGTTGACGTGGAATCCAGCCCCGGCTCCCGCGCCGATTTCGCCGGCGTAACCGCAGAAGTGCGGGTATTCGAAGTCCGGATCGGCATGGATCGAAAGGGTCAGCACGTCATCCCGCTCGTAGAAAATATCCTGGGTGCCGTTGCCGGCGTGGTAGTCAATGTCGAGCACGGCGACCTTCCCCTTGGCAGACAGCCACTGAGCGGCAATGGCGGCGTTGTTGAGATAGCAGTAACCCCCGGCAAAGTCTTTCCCGGCGTGGTGCCCCGGCGGACGGCAGAGGGCAAAGGCGGCGCGTTCACCGGCTGAAACCGCCGCCGCGCCCGAAAGCGCGCACTGGGCGGCTGAGAGCGCAGCCGGGAAAGTCCCCGGCGTGATCGGCGCCGACAGGTCGAACTGGTAATAACCAGCCTGGCCGAGGACCGAGTCCGGTTTGCGCGTCCAACGGCGCGGCGGAAAGGTGGCCGGCAGGAGGGCGACGGGGTCTGCGGGGTTTTCCTGTCGCAGCCACTCGTCGAAGGCGGTGCGCAGGAACTGGACGTAGTCCGGGTGGTGGACGGCAAGGATGGGGTCGAGGCCGTGTTCCTGCGGCGGGAGGATCTCGGCCCAACTGCGGCCCTCCATCGCAGCCAGGACACGCTGCATCCGTTCAGGCGTTTCGAGGTAGGGCATCTGCTTGCCGCCGTCGAAGAATTCGAAGGGCGGGTTGTGTTGGGCGTGGGTCTCGGAATAATAGATTTTCATACCGGCCAATTGTACACGGACTCTCGCGCGGCTTGTGCGTAAGTTTCCAATAGACCTCTTGCAAAACTCGTAAGGTTGTGGAACCGCCCTTCGACTTCGCTATTTGGTTTGAAGCATTGCCGCCCTGGGCCTGTCGAAGCGGCGCCGCCTGGCAGTCTGTCGGAGAACCCGTTCAACTCGTTTTTCACCGCGAAGTGCGCGAAGATCGCCAGGAAGCCCCTTTGAACTTCGCATTCTTAGAGAGTGTTTGAAAACCTTATCACCAAGCCACCAAGTCGCGAAGTCACAAAATATTTTCCCTTTTGAGTCTTTGTGACTTCGTGTCTAGTATGATAGGTAGGTAGT
>DIDQ01000061.1:82560-82978 GCA_002418215.1 Anaerolineales bacterium UBA5796 | reverse complement strand
CAACCGACCTCTGACCCGGGCGCGGCGCCAACCGACGAAACGGCGGCCCAGCCCCCGGTCCCGGTCGCCACGTCTCGCGGCGACGCGCTCGAAGCCAGCGACCCGTCCACGGTCAGCCTGACGGACGGGGGCATCCAACTGGTCGAATTTTTCCGCTTTACCTGAAGCACCTGCCGCTCCATGGCGCCCATGGTGCATGGGCTGGAAGCCAAGTATTTTGGCAGGATCAGGTTCAACTATCTCGACGCCGATGACCCGGCGACGCGGGATTTCCAGACTTATTTTGGGTTCAGGTACCAGCCGGAAATCTACCTGATAGACGATCAGGGCAATGTGCTGGAGAAGTGGGTGGGATACGTTTCCCAGGAGACACTGGAAGCGGCTTTTGCGATGTATCTGGATTGAGATGAGAGGCAGG
>DIDQ01000061.1:77271-82554 GCA_002418215.1 Anaerolineales bacterium UBA5796 | reverse complement strand
GCAGGTCACGTTTCAAACGTGACCTGCTTTAATTTTCAGGGCTTGTTCCAGTTCTGTTCCAAATTCAGGAACATTTCGACCACCTCAGGGTCGAAGTGCGAACCCGCTCCGGCTTTGATGTGTTTGAGGGTTTCGCTGCGGGGCCAGGCCGGGCGGTAGGGGCGGTCGGAGCCGAGCGCGTCCCACACGTCTACCACGGCGAAGATGCGGGCCGGGAGCGGGATCTGCTTGCCAGACAGGCCGCGCGGGTAGCCGCTGCCGTCCCATTTTTCGTGGTGGCAGTAGGGGATATCGAGGGCGGGTTTGAGATAATGGATGCGTTCCAGCATCTGGCGGGCAAAGGTGGGGTGCATTTTCATGACCACCCATTCTTCATCTGTCAAGGCTCCGGGTTTGAGCAGGATGGAATCCGGGACGCCCATCTTGCCGATGTCGTGCAGCAGCGCGCCGCGGCGGATGTGGATCAATTCGTGGTTGCCCAGGCCGAAGGCGCGGCCCAGTTCCACCGTTTTATCGGTGACCCGCTGGGTGTGGCCTTCGGTCTCTCTGTCGCGCAGGTCGAGGGCGTAGGACCAGCCTTCGATGGTAGCGTCGTAGGCCAGGGAGAGTTCGAGGTTCGAGCGCTGCATCCCTTCGAAGAGTTGCATGTTGTCTATGGCGATGGCGGCTTGTTCGGCCATGGTCTCGAGGAACGCCAGCCAATCGGGTTCCGGTTCGAGCGGCTGGCGGTGGAAGACTTCCAGCACGCCCTTGACTTCGCCTTTGGCGATCAATGGCAGGCCGAAATAGGAAACGAACTCTTCGACATCGGTGATGTTCCCGCCAAACGGCGGGTTGGCTTTTGCCAGGTCGGGGATGTGTTCCATCCGCCGTTCGAGGGCCACCTTGCCTGCATGTCCTTCGCCCAGGTGAATATTCAGGTGGGTGACGTCGCTCCCGCGGAAGCCGTATCCTGCGGCGTATTCCAGCACCATCGAATTGGGATTGTAGAGCATGACCAGGGCTGCGCTCAAGTTAAGTTCCTGGGAGATATTCGAAACGAGCATGTTGAGGGTCATCCCCAGGTCGAAACTCGAAGCGATAACCCGGTCTATCGTGTTCAGGGCTGTCAGGCGGTTGACCTGCTGGCGGATCTTTTCCTCAGAGCGTTTGCGTTCGCTGATGTCGAGGGCCATGGAAAGCATATTGGGGACGCCCATCAATTCGATCAATTCAGCGGAAAGCAGGATTTCGGCCAGTTCGCCGGATTTTTTCCGCATCGTGAACTCGAACCCCTCGACGGTGCTTTTCTTGCCCAGGATGCTGAGCAGGTGTTCGCGTTCTTCGTGGTCTGCCCAGATGTTCAACTCCAGGGGCGAGCGGCCGATGGTCTCCTCCCGGCTAAAACCGGTCAGGTTCAGCCAGGCGTCATTGGCATCCACGATATGGCCATTCTTGAGGCAGGTGACGGCTATCGCCATCGGGCTGGAACGGAAAACTGTCGCAAAGCGTATTTCGCTCTCGCGCAAGGCTTCTTCTGCCTGCTTACGGGATAACGCTATTGCCACCTGGGATGAAACGAACTCCAGGATGCGCTGCTCTCTTTCGCCGTAAGCGTTTGGATCGGTGTAATGCTGGACGGCCATTACGCCGATCGTTTTGGTTTCCACCTTTAGCGGCACGCCCAGCCAGATCGGGGCCGGCGCGCCGACCAGTTCGATTTCGCCTGCCTGCTCCAGGGCATCGTGGACGGATTGGGGGCAAAGCAACGACTCCCCGGTCCGCAGCACGTATTCGGTCAGGCCTTTCCCGAACGGGAGGGAGCCGGAAATGGGAGGGTCCATCTCATCTACGGAATACGGAAAGTCGAGCAGGTTATTGGCTTCGTCGTAAAGGGCGATGTAGAAATTCCCGGCCGGCATGATGCTTCCGATGATACGGTGGATTTGCGGGACAAGTTCTTCCAGGGATTCGGAGGTTTGGGCGGTCTGGGCGATCTGGTAGACGGCATCCTGGAGGAGTTCAGCCTGTTTGCGGTCGGTGATGTCTTGGGCGGTGCCCCGCAGGCCTGTGATCCGGCCGTTTGCGTCCCGCTTGATCTCGCAGCGGGCGGTCAGCCACTTGCGGGTCCCGTCAGGGCGCGCCTGTTCGAGGTCGAGCACATACGGCGCACCATCTCGCATGGCTTTCTGGACGGCGGCATCCAGGCGGGCTGCGCTTTCAGGGGTGTAAGTCTTCAGGTGTTCTTCGTAATTCGGCGGGGATTGACCCGGATCGAACCCATAGATCTGGTAATACTCTTCAGACCAGGTGATGGTGTCGGTATCCGCGTCCCAATCCCAACTGCCGAGGCGGCCCACCCGTTGAGCTTCTTTCAGGAAGGTTTCGCTCTCCCTCAAGGCTGCTTCGGCTTGCCGGCGCTCGGCAATTTCGGCCTGGGCCAGGGAGTACAGGCTCGCATTTTTTGTGGCGATGGCAGCCTGGTTGGCAAACAGGATCATCAGCTCCTTGTCGGCTTCTGTGAATACGCGTTTCCCGCTGAAATCCAGCATGTGGATGACGCCGATCAATTCGCCCTGCCATATCATCGGGACGCTTAATACCGCCTGGAAGGGCTTCTCGCTTTCGTAAATCCTGGCCCTCCCGGACCACCGGCTGTAGTCGTTGACGATCAGGGGTTTCCCCGTCTGGGCGACGAGACCGGCGGCCCCCTCGCCGTATTCGAGTTCCACGCCGGTGTAATCGCGCGGGGTGTTGTAACTGACCACGCACCGCACCCGTTCATTTTTCGGGTCGGACAAATATAACCCTCCTGCTGTGGTGCCCAGGAGCCGGGCGGCCCTCTCGACAATGGTATGCAGCAGACTCGTCAGGTCGCGTTCGCTGACGAGATCGCGGGTGGTTTCGTACAGGGCGGTCATGGTCTCCGCCAGGGTCTGGTATTTTTGCTCGCTTTCCCGGAGCGATTCTTCGGCCAGTTTCCGCTCTGTAATGTCTATCAAGGTCCCCTGTATCTGTTCAGGGCGGCCGGTTTCGTCGGCGACGATGTTGACGTTTTCCAGGATCCAGACCGGGGAGCCGTCTTTGCGCTGCAAGGGAAGTTCGTAGTTGGTCAGGCTGCCTTCTCTCTTAAGTGTATCGAGGTACTTGTTACGCACTTCGATATCGGGGTACAGCTCTTTTGCCGAATGCCGCATGATTTCTTCGCTGGAGTCGTACCCGAAAATGCGGGCGAAGGTGTCATTGCAGCCGATGATGCGCCCATCCTGTGACGTGTAGAAGACTCCCGCCTGGTTGGTTTCGAACAATTGCCGGTAGCGTTTCTCGCTGGCGCGCAGGGCTTCTTCGGCCAGTTTGCGTTCGGTGATGTCAATCAGTGTCCCCTGCGTGTTCAACAACTGCCCGGAGTGATCTGTCGCGATGCTGACGTTTTCCAGGATCCAGACCGGTGAACCGTCTTTTCGTTTCAAGCGCAGTTCGAAATCGGTCATACTGCCGTGCGCTTTCAGCTTTTCGAGATATGCGCTCCGTTCTGCTTCGTCGAAATACAATTCCGTAGCCCGGTGTTCCTTGATATCTTCGATCGAGTCGTACCCCAGGATGTGGACGAAAGCTTCGTTGCAGTCTATGATGGTCCCGTCGAGCGAGGTGTAATAAACCCCGGCCTGGTTCTGCTCGAATAGCTGCCGGTAACGTTTTTCGCTGGCGCGCAGGGCGCTTTCGGTCAACTTTCGCTCGTCCTCGGCCTTGATCCGGTCGAGGGCATAGGAGATGTCCAGGCCGATCTCTTCGAGCAGGCTGCGCTCCTCTTCGCTGAAAAAGCCCGGTTCACGAGCATACAGGTTCAGGGTCCCGATGATCTTTCCGCCCAACCGGATGGGAACCGCAGCCGACGAGCGGTAGCCGCGATCCAGGGCATCATCCCGCCAGGGTTCCATGCGCTTATTGTGGGCGATATCATCGCTGAATTCGACCTTCCCCGAACGGATGGCCGTCCCGGTGGGACCCCGGCTGTGGACGCCATTATTGACATTGATAATGATTGAATCAAGATACGCCTGCTCATGCCCGGCAAAGGCAGCCGGTTCGACCGCGCCGGTTTCCTGGTTGAGCAGCCCGATCCAGGCCATGCGGAATTCGCCGAACCTGACCGCCACCTCGCAAATGGAGCGGAACAACGCCTCCTGGTTACGGACGCGCACGATGGTCTGATTGACCTGGCTGAGAGTGGCGTACAGGCGGGTCATGTAGCGGGCGCGGGCCTTGGCCTGCACCTGTTCGGTCACGTCTTGGGCGATGACCAGGGCCGAGCGACGCCCGCCCAGGTCAATGGTGTGGGATGAAATGTCCACGTCTATGACCGTCCCGTTATTCAGGCGGTGACGCCAGCCGGTGGAATATTCGAGAGTCAGGCGCGGCTGAGCCAGGTTTTCCATCAGGTGCGGCAGGTCTTCCTGGGGGCGGATATCCTTGATGGTCATGGACAGGAATTCTTCCCGGCTGTAACCGTATTTGGTTATCGCAGCGTCATTGACGGCCAGGAAGGCCAGGGTTTCCAGGTCGTAGACCCACATGGGATGCGGGTTGTTTTCGAACAGGTAGCGGTAACGCTCCTCGCTCTCGACCAGCAATTGCCCGGCCTTTTTGCGTTCGCTGATGTCTCGGGCGATGCCCAACATGCGGCCGTCGGAGAGCCTCCTGCCGCTGATTTCGATCGGCAGGAGCGAGCCGTCTTTGCAGACCAGGCGGCGTTCAGAGACGATGATATTGCCGGGGTGCAGTTGGTCCAGTTTGAGCGGGGCGGTGGTCAAGTCTGCCGCGGAGATCAGGTCGTGGACGGATTTCGACAGGACCTCTTCGCGGGTGTAACCGAGCATCTCGCAGGCGCGCGGGTTGACGTCCAGGTAACGCCCGTTCGCGTCCGAGACGAAGATCCCGTCGGCGGCTTGCTCGAAAAGGGTCCGGTAAAGTTCGTTGTGGTCGTCATCCCCGTTTTGCCGGGGCGCAGTATCTTTGACTTTCTCGTTCATTTCGACACTCCCTGAATTCCTGGGAACACCCCCTGGGAACCTTTGCGCTAATTCCCGGAGAGCCTGGATTTTTGCATGAAACCGGGTCGCCAACACCTGGCAACCCACAGTCACTATAACAAAATCCAATAGACTATACAACTGCCAAAGTTAGCGGTTTTCATATTAAATTCTGCCGCGATCCGGCCCGACCGTTCTCCCGGATAGCCCGGCGGGAGCGGGGGCAAGGCTGCCGGGCAACTCAACACGTCTGTTGAGCAGGTCAACACGTCTG
>DIDQ01000061.1:0-77166 GCA_002418215.1 Anaerolineales bacterium UBA5796 | reverse complement strand
TGTTGAGCAGGTCAACACGCTTGTTGAGCACCTCAACACGTCTGTTGAGCAGGTCAACTCTTTGCCACAGAGTCACGGAGTCGCGGAGTTTTTTTCTTTTTTTCTCCGAGTCTCCGTGTCTCAGTGGCTTAAAAGCTGGTGTTACGCCCTAACTCCACGCCCGCACGGGGACAAGCCCCTCGAAATTTTCATGAACTTCCTTGTCAAGGGGGCTTTCACCGCCTCTTGTTGTATACTTGACCTGTCTGGCAAAGGAGTTTTGCGATGGTTTTAACGTTGACGACGGATTTCGGCTTGAAAGACGGCTTCGTGGGCGTAATGAAAGGCGTCATTTACGGTATTGCCCCCGAAGTGAAGATCGTGGATATTTCCCACCTCATCGCCCCGCAGAACGTGCGCGAGGGCGCTTATACCCTCTGGCGGCACGCGCCGTTCTTCCCGCCGGGCAGCGTCCACGTGGCGGTGGTGGACCCCGGCGTGGGTACCTCCCGCCGCCCGATCGGGGCGCGGCTGGGCGGCCAGCTCTACATCGCCCCTGACAACGGCCTGCTGACCCCGCTCATCCTGGACGCCAAAGCGGCGGGCGTCCCGGTCGAATTCTTCCACCTCGACAATCCCAAATACTGGCTCAAGACCGTCAGCCGCACCTTTCACGGGCGGGACATTTTCTCCCCGTGCGGCGCGCACCTGGCGGCGGGCGTCCCCTTGACCGAACTCGGTTCCCCGATCGCCGACCTGACCCGGCTGGACTGGTCCCAGCCTGAACCGATCCCCGGCGGCTGGCGGGCGCGCGTGACCATCATTGACGTCTTCGGCAACCTGACGACGGACCTGCCCGCCGCCAAACTGGCCGGTCTCGGCCCGGTGGTCGTCCGCGTCAAAGACCGCGAGATTGACGGCCTGGTGGATTCCTATGGTCGCCGACAACCCGGCGACCTGGTAGCCCTGGTGGACAGCGAAGAGTTCATCGAAGTGGCCGTCGTCAACGGCTCGGCGGCCAGGGAACTTGAGGCGGAAATCGGCGAAATTGTGGAAGTGGCGGCGAAGCGCGTATGACCTCCAGCCTGCCGCTCGTCGTCGAGAATTTGGCTTTTCGGTACCGCGACCGTCAGGGCGCGGCCATCGAGGATATTTCCTTTTCCGCCGAAAAGGGGGAATTACTGCTGATTGCCGGGGCCAGCGGCTGCGGCAAGACGACTCTTGTTCGGGCGATCAATGGCCTGATCCCGCGCAGTTACAAGGGCGAATTAGCCGGGCGTATCCTCGTCCACGGCGAGGAGACAACCGGGTGGCCGCTTTCGCGTATTTCGCAAAGCGTGGGCACGGTGCTGCAAGACCCCGAACGCCAGATTTTGGGAACCAGGGTGCTCAACGAAGTCGCTTTTGGGTTGGAGAACCTGGGGATGCCGCGGCAGGAGATCGTCGAACGGGCAGATGCAGCCCTCGCGTATCTGGGGATTTCCCACCTGCGAGACCGTGAGACCTTCAATCTTTCAGGAGGGGAGAAGCAGAAGGTGGCCCTGGCGGGAGTCCTGGCCATGCGTCCCAGCATCCTGTTGCTTGACGAACCGCTCGCCAGCCTCGACCCAGCCTCGGCGCTGGAGACCCTGGCGATGGTGCGGCAGTTGGCCGACGAAGGCATGACCGTGCTGATGGTCGAACACCGCGTGGAAGATGTGCTCAATATCCGCCCCGACCGGGTGATGTTCATGGCTGGCGGGCGGGTGCGTTACCTGGGGGATGTGAACGGGTTAATCAAGGTAGTGAATTACCACGAGATCAAACTCCCGGCCCAAATGATCATCGAACGCGCCGCGCAGGACCCATTCCCGGCGGCGGCCAACGTCTTTTCGGAGGGAGCAGGCCGAGGGTCCGGGGGAGATCCGCTGGTGAGATTCGAAGATGTGGCGTTCGGCTACGAGAAGGGGAGCGACGTCCTGAAAGGGATCAGCCTCGATATCCGGCGCGGTGACGTGATCGCTATCTTAGGCCCGAACGGGGCCGGCAAGACGACTTTTGTCAAGCACGCCATCGGGCTGTTGAAGCCGAAATCGGGGCGGGTGCTGGTCAACGGGCGTGACACCCACCAGACCAGTGTGGCCGAAATTGCAGGTACGCTCGGTTACGTATTCCAAAGCCCCAGCCACATGCTGTTTGCCCAGACGGTTTTTGAAGAATTGGCGTTTGGGCCGAGGAACCTGGGGCATCCAAAGGCTCAGACCGAGAAGGAGGTGAAAGAGGCGCTTGATATTGTCAATCTGGCCGACAAAGAGAAAGACCCCCCGCTGGCCCTGTCGTTCGGCCAGCAGAAGCGTGTCAGCATTGCGGCGATCCTGGCCATGCGCTCGCGCATCCTGGTGATGGATGAACCGACTGCCGGACAGGATTATCAAAATTACATGAGCTTTATGGATTCCATCCTTCGATTACCCAACTTCGAAGCCATCCTGTTCATTACCCATGATGTGGACCTGGCGACCATTTACGCCAACCGGGTTATCCTGGTTGCCAATGGCCGCGTGGAAGCGGACGGCCGTCCGCAAGAGGTGCTGCGCGACTTCGACCTATTGAAAGCCTGCCGCCTGGTGCCGACCTCATTGCTGCAAGCCAACCTGGATTATCTGCCCAAGACCGGGCGATTTATGCGGGCTGAGGCCCTGGCTCACGTTTAGTCTTTCCAAATTTATCAAAAGGAGAATGTTCGATGGACAAGAAACTTCAGAACGTTATGTTGACCCTCGTCGGTGTGTTGGCGCTGTTCCTGCTGCTGATTTATGTGGGCGGCAACCTGATGGGCATCGAACGCCTGCAAACCGGCGAGAATCCTGTGTTGCGCTTTGTGTTTGTGATCGTCGGTTTGCTGATCGCTTTCTTCGTGTATTACTTCACCCGCGAAAACAAGATTTGGGAAGTGGGCACGCGGGAAGTCGTTTGGATGGCGATTGGCGCGGCGCTCTATGCAGTTTTTTCGTGGTTGTTCAACGGGTCTGTTTTTGTGGTGCCTTCACTTAGCCAGGTGGCGCTGCGCCCGGCGATAGCGGTTCCGATGTTCTTCGGATATGCTTTCGGCCCGGTGGTCGGATTCTTCACCGGCGCAGTAGGTAATATGTTCGGTGACGCGCTGACCGGTTTCGGTCTGTCGCCGCAGTGGAGCATCGGGAACGGCCTGGTAGGTTTCATCGCCGGTTTGGCGCTGCTCTTCAAAGAGCGCAAGCAGGGCTTGAACACGGTCTTGTGGGTCAGCGGCGCGTTCGCCTTGATCGGGGCGATTATGTACTTCCTGAACCGCACCCTGCCGAATATGCTTTACTTCGATGTAGAAAACAATATTTTCGGCGACGCGCAGATCACGGCTTTTGCGGGTATATCCATCCTGGTCGGGTTTGTGCTGGTGTTGCTGGTGCGTTTCTTCATGGGCAGTAATGTTGATGTAGCCGCAGCGGTGACCTGGGGTATGCTGGGGAACATTCTCGGCATCGGTTTCGCGGCGATTTCCGACATCTGGATCAACGGATTCTCGCCTGCGGCGGCCATCGTGGGCGAGTTCCTGCCGGCAGCCGGTCCGAACCTGATCTTCGCTGCCGTCCTGGTACCCTTGCTGGTGGTGGCTTATGCCTCCGTCCAGCGCCAATCGGGACGGTAGTTGGTTTGTAGCTGATGGCTTTCAGCCGTCAGCAGGATGATTTATCTGCTGGCGGCTGAAGGCTGATTGCTAAAGGTTTGAAATGCTTGTTACCTGGCGTTACCGCAAACGGAAATCCCTCATCCAATGGTTCGACCCGAGGGCCTGGGTCATTTTCTACTTGTGTTTCCTGTTTTCCACGCTATTTTTTTGGGATGTGCGCTTCCTGTCGTTTTTCCTGGTCATTTCGCTTGTTACGGTCTTTACATCCGGCATCCGGTGGAGCGAGATCCGCCGGGCGTTCCTGTTTATTGGCGGTTTCATCTTCTTTTTTGCCTTCCTGACTTTCCTGACCGGGCGCGGCGGGCAGGAGTTGTACGAAGAAGAGCACCTCATCCGCCA
Source organism: Anaerolineales bacterium UBA5796 (assembly GCA_002418215.1). Lineage (GTDB taxonomy): Bacteria > Chloroflexota > Anaerolineae > Anaerolineales > Villigracilaceae > UBA5796. The sequence goes on along the minus strand of DIDQ01000061.1, from coordinate 73,142 downwards.
GATGGTGGCGCCTTTTACGCTTTTCGGCTGGCGTCCCGTGCTGGATATTACCGTCGAGCGCGTCTTTTTTGCGCTCAGCCAGTTGGTGCGCGTTTTCAGCATCGCCGTGATGACCATCCTGATCCCATACTCGCTCAACCCGGCGCATTATGGTGTGACCTTTCGCGGGCTGGGACTATCCGATAAGATCGCCTATGCTATGGACCTGACCATGCGCTTCATCCCGACCTTTGGGCGGGATTTCCAATTGACGATGGATGCCCAACGGGCGCGCGGCTACGAATTGGAAAAAATCAAAGGGGGCTTGATCGAGCAGGTGCGAAAACTCGGCCCGCTGATGGTGCCGGTTACGATCCACGCCATTATCGGCAGCGAAGACATCATAGATGCCATGGATTTGCGGGCTTTTGGTATCGGCCCGCGCACCTGGCTGGAAGAGTTGAAATATGAAGCCAAGGATCGTATCCTGATCGCATTTGGCGTGCTGATCCTGGCGGCTTCTTTGGTTATAGTTTTTTGGGGGTTCGGCGGCTTTTGGGTGCCGGAGGCTTTCCTCCGGTTGGCGGGAAGATAACACAAACTTCGGAAGTCTGATGCGGAGTCTCCTCAACCGGAATGTCGTTTGGGAGACTTCCGAAGTTTAAACGGTTCGCACCAGCGGGCGGATGGCGTCCGCCAGGCCTTTGGGCAGGTTGGGGGCCATGCGGCGGAGCATGATAGGGGTGTTGGGGTTCTGGCTATCCCGGATGAGTTCTTTCAAGAAGTAGGCTGTTTCGGTGGCTGAAGCTCCGTAGAGGGCGGCCAGCAGGGTGCGGATGTCCAACTGCATGGCGGGCGGGGCGTTGTCTATCACCAGGCGGACGATCTCGAAGACGGGCGGCAGGTTCTCGAAATCCGGGTCGGCGATCAGGGCCAGCAGCGCCCGGATGCCGTTCGGCCAGAGCTTCTCGCGGGCCGGGTGCAGCCACTCGCGCACCAGCACCAGGAAATTGTCCGGGGCTTCGCGGCGCAGGCGGGTGAGACTGGTCGTCAGCAGGGCGGTGCGCACGTCGGGGTCGCGCACCTGTCCGGTCCAGGCGGTGAGACGGGCCAGCAGCCGCTCCTCGCGCGGCGGGATGCGTCCGAGCAGGAAGGCGGCCAGCAGGCGTGTCTCCAGATAGCCGTCGTCCCAGAGTTCATCGGCCAGGATCAGGCTCTCGGCGGGCTGCCGGTTGGCGATCAGGTTGAGTTCGTTCTCGATCTGGCGCAGCACGATCGGAGGCGTCCGGTAGGAGGGCAACACCGAGATAGGCGCGGCGACGTTTTTCGTCCGCAGGGTGCGGTTGACGTAGAGGTCCAACATCTCGTGCAGGGCGCGCAAAAAAGCCTCCGGCTGGTCGAACAGGTCGGTCAGCGCGGCGGCTTGCTTCTTGAGACGGGAGAGGTCTACGGCGGGCATTTACTATGATCTGACCCGAATTTTGTTTTCTTCGACGATCCGAAGTTTTCCGTCAAGGTTTTCCGATTCGAGGACCCTGATGAATTTGTTCATCATTATTAAGAACATGGATTTTATCCTGGCGTTTGGTTCTAAGCACCACTAAACCGAAATAATCTCTGGGCGTGTAAGTACGGATGTCAGCAAATCCGAGATCCAGCATAATCATGGCGCGTTGTTCAGCCAAGCAAACCTGAGATGATTTATGCCGGCAATTCCACAAGCTCTTCGCGGGCTAACTCTGCCGCGTAAGCGATAGCCGCTCGAATTGCTTCGGGGTTCAATGTCGGATAACTTGCCAATATTTCTTCATCTGACAATCCGGCTGCAAGGTTATCGAGCACAACAGAAACTTGAATGCGCGTTCCCTTGAAGCAGGTTTTCCCATGAAGGACAGCCGGATCACTTTGGATATGTTTTTTCCAGTCCATGGCAACCTCCAATCCCAATTATACAACGCACGTTAGGCTTGCGTGTTGCGTGGCAACGACACGCAACACGCAACAGGTCAATAAGCCTTGGCGAAGTAGACTTTCCGGGTAGCCTTTTCGCCGCAGACGATACACCTGCCCTCTCCTCCAGGCTGGTTGAGGGGGATGTTGCGGGTCGTGGCTTTGGTGTCGGCCTTGACCTTCGCCTCGCACTCCTTCGACTCGCACCACCACGAGTAAGCCCAGCCGTCCTCGACCACCTGTTTGAGTTCCTCGTAATCCTTGGGGTCGTGGATGTTGGCGTCGCGGAAGGCGGTGGCTTTGGCGAGCAGGGCGGCCTGGATGGTGGTCAACATCCCGGTAACGGTGGCAGGCAGATTGTCCTGGGAGACGAAGGACTTGCCCTCGCGGCCGGGGATGTCGCGCCGGGCCAGGGCCACACTGTTCTTCTCGACATCCTTGGGGCCGATCTCGATCCGCAAGGGGACGCCGCGCATTTCCCAGTCGTTGAACTTGAATCCGGGGGTGACTTCCTCCCGGTCGTCCACTTTGACCCGGATGCCTGCGGCTTTCAACTCGGCGAACAGCCGGTCCACCACCGGCATCACCGCGGACTTTTGGTCTGCGTCCCGATAAATGGGCACCATCACGGCCTGGATCGGGGCCAGGCGGGGAGGCAGCACCAAGCCCTGGTCGTCGCCGTGGACCATGATCAGCGCCCCGATGATGCGGGACGAAATGGCCCAGGAGGTGGTTTCGCAGTATTGCAGGGTATTGCCTTGGTCGAGGTACTGGATGTCGAAGGCCTTGGAGAAGTTGGGGCCGAAGTAGTGCGACGTGCCGGATTGCAGGGCGCGCTTGTCCCACATCATCGCCTCGATGGAAGTGGTGATCTGCGCCCCGGCGAAGCGCTCGGTGTCGCTCTTGGTGCCCTTGATGACCGGGATGGCGGCTTCCTCGAGACAGAACTTCTCATAGATGTCGAGGATGCGGTACATTTCTTCCATCGCTTCGTCTTTGGTGGCGTGGGCGGTGTGCCCTTCGTGCCAGTAGAATTCGGTGGTGCGCAGGAAGAGTTTGGTGCGCATTTCCCAGCGCAGCACCGATCCCCACTGCACGATCAGGATGGGCAGGTCGCGCCAGGATTTGATCCATTTGGCGTACATGTGGCCGATGATGGTCTCGGAGGTGGGCCGCACCACCAGGGGTTCTTCCAGCTTTTCGCCGCCGCCGTGGGTGACGACTGCCAGTTCGGGCGAGAAGCCTTCCACGTGTTCCTTCTCTTTCTCGAAGAACGACATGGGGATCAGGGTGGGGAAAGCCGCGTTGACGTGCCCGCAGGCTTTGAATTCGTTGTCCAGCCAGGAGGTGATGTTTTCCCACAGCGCCCAGCCGTAAGGCCGGACGACCATGCAGCCGCGCACGGGGGCGTAATCGGCCAGTTCGGCCTTCAGCACGAGTTGGTTGTACCACTCGGCGTAGTTTTCTTTTTGGGTAGGGAGTTTTTCGTCAGCCATTTTTCCTCAGAGATTAGATGATTAGAGAGTAGATAATAAGAGAGTGGATGAATAGAGAGTGGTGCAGTTGAAGAGACTATTCTCTAATCTCTGCTCTCTACTCTCTCCATCGCAGTTTCCACATCCTTCGCAAACCGAACCAACTCGCGCTGGTTGCCGGGTATGTACACGTCGAAGGCTTTGTAAAGCTGGTCGAAGACGGACTGCCAGCCATCCCCGACCAGCACCAACGGCCTCCGGGGCAGTGACTCGACGAGCATCAGGTTCCACATCAGGGCGATCTCGGCCAGCGTGCCGGGACCGCCGGACAGGGCAATCGCCGCGTCGCAAACGGTGATAAGAGTTTCCAGCCGTTCGAGCAGCGTTTTCCTGCGGATCTCTTCCTTGACCCAGCCGTTGGGCTTGACCGCCCGCCAGGTCTCGATCTCCTCGCAGGTCACGCCGACGGTGTGCCCGCCCGCTTCCACCGCGCCGCGGCTGACGGCCTCCATCGTGCCGATGTAGCCGCCGGTCAAAACCGTGTGGCCGCGTTCGGCCAGCATCCGCCCCAATTTCAGGGCTTCATCGTATGCGGGACTTCCGGGTTTGGGCTGTGAGCCGCCGAAGACAGTAATATTCATCGTGGTGGTATCCATTTTCTGTCACCTTGAGCGCCGCGAAGGGTCTCTCATTCTTGTCGAGAGATTCTTCGGTCGCTGCGCTTCCTCAGAATGACAAATCAAGGGGTAGTATCCCATTCGCGGGATGCGTTTATTTCCAACTTATCCAGGACCGCCTGTTGCAGATCAATCCCGCTGACCGAGGCCAGTTGCAGCAGGTAGAGCGCCACATCCGCCAGTTCTTCCGAGAGCGCCTCCTGGTCGAAACTCTCGTTCCACTGGAAATGCTCCAGGATCTCAGCCGCCTCCAGCGCCAGCGAAATGGACAGGTTGCGCGGCGTCTGCGGACGCTTCGTATCCGCATCGTACCAGCCCTTCGAGCGCACGAAAGCGTGCATCCGCTCGGTCAATTCGTTTAGGGTCAATCTTCTATCGTCCACCGTCTTCTGTCCTCTGTCATCCGTCTACAAACAAATAAAAACGGCTCGCCGGGTCTGGGAGCCGTCTAAGCACGCCGAAACGAACCTAACCAGACCGGGAAGGATTGATTTCGGGGGCCGGGGACGGGTTCCTGTTCATGGCGCAGATTATAACCGAAACTTTGCTTTCCTGCTACAATTGGTTCATGCGCCTGATCCTGACCCACGAGCAAGCCGACTTCGACGCCCTGGCATCCCTCTACGCCGCCCACCTGCTGGACGAACAATCCCTGCCGGTGCTGCCGCGCCGCATGAACCGCAACCTGCGCGCCTTCCTGACCCTCTACGGGGCCGAATTCCCCTTCGTGGACCCGCGCGACGTCCCGTCCAAAACCGTCAGCCAGGTCACGTTGGTGGATACACAATCGTTGGTCACGCTTAAAGGCATGGGACCGAAAACATCCATCCGCGTTATTGACCACCACCCTCGCCGCGATAATTTGCCGGATGAGTGGCAGGTCACCGTTGACGAGACCGGGGCCAACACCACGCTTTTGCTCGAAGCCATCCAGCACAATAACGGGCACTTCTCGTCCCTGCAAGCCACCCTGCTGCTGCTGGGGATTTATGAAGATACCGGCTCGTTGACCTACGCCAACACCACTCCGCGGGATGTTCGCGCCGCCGCCTACCTGCTTGAAAACGGCGCCAACCTGAACGTCGCCGTCGAATTCCTCAACCCGCCGCTTTCGGTGGAACAGCGCAAAGTCTATGAAGAATTGACCGCCAGCGCCCAGACCCATACTATCAACGGGCAGCGTATCGTGATCGCCTGCGGGGATGCCACCCGGATGGACGAGGAAATTTCCACCCTGGCTCACAAACTGCGCGACCTGCTCGACCCCGACGCGCTTTTCGTACTGGTCAACACCACCGAAGGCATTCGCATGGTCGCCCGTTCCACCTCCGACAATATTGATGTCGGGGCCATCGCCTCCCAGTTTGGCGGCGGCGGCCACGACCGGGCCGCAGCCGCCCTCATCCGATCCGATTCCGCTTCCATCCGTTCATCCGCTTCAGAATCCGCTGCCCAATCCGTTTCCGAGTCCGCTTCTATCCGTGAATCCGTGACCAGGTCCGCTTACGACCGCCTGCTCGCCCTCCTTCCTGGGTACGTTACCCCCTCTGCGACCGTCGCCCAGATCATGTCGCGCGGCCCGCAGGTGCTTGCCCCAACCACACCCGTCCAAGACGTTGCCCGCCTGATGCAGCGTACCGGCTTCGAAGGCTACCCCGTTGTGGACGAGGGCCGCGTCATTGGCCTGCTCACCCGCCGGGCTGTTGACCGCGCCCTGGCCCACAAACTCAACCTGACCGCCGTCAATTTGATGGAAGCCGGCAGCGTAACCGTCCGCCCTGATGACTCGATCCAGCACCTCCAGACCCGCATGATTGACAGCGGCTGGGGCCAGGTCCCGGTAATAGACCCCGACGACGGCGGCGTGATTGGCATCGTAACCCGCACCGACCTGCTCAAAATGCTGGGGACCAAATCCGAACGATCCTACGGCGCTAATCTGGCTGCCCGACTCGAAGCCGCTCTGCCTGCGGCCCGCCTCGAACTCGTCCATGCCGTGGCTGAACAGGCCGTCAAACTCAACCTGGCCGTTTACGTGGTCGGCGGTTTCGTGCGTGACCTGCTCCTCGAACGCCCCAGCCTCGATTTCGACGTTGTCGTCGAAGGCGACGCCATCCAATTGGGCAAGGCTCTCGCCAGGAAATATGGCGGGCGTGTGACTGCCCACAGCCGCTTCGGTACTGCCAAATGGTTCCTGGATGGGTCATCCTTCGCAAATGGCGGCCTGCCCGAATTCCTCGATCTCATCTCCGCCCGCACCGAATTCTACGAACATCCCACTGCCCTGCCCACTGTGGCCCGCGGCAGCATCAAACTCGACCTCCACCGCCGCGACTTCACTATCAACACCCTTGCCCTGCGCCTCGACGGGCGTCACTACGGCGACCTGCACGATTACTGGGGCGGCCTGGCCGACCTGGAACGCGGCCTCGTCCGGGTGCTGCACTCCCTCTCCTTCGTAGACGACCCCACTCGCATGTTGCGCGCTGTCCGCTTCGAGCAGCGCTTCGGCTTCGAGATCGAGGGCCGCACCCGTGAACTCATGGACGCTGCCCACCCCCTGCTGGACAGACTCTCCGGCGAACGAATCCGCCACGAACTGGATTTGATGCTGGATGAGCCGCCCGCCGCGGCCATGCTCGACCGCCTGAACGCTCTCGGCCTTCTCAAAGCCATCCACCCGGCTCTCCCCTGGACCGAAGGCCTGCGCGCCATTATCGAAAAAGGACTCAGTACCCCGGCCCGTTCCGACTTCGACCTCGAGCCTGACCGCCGTTCCCTCGGCTACATGCTCTGGCTGACGGCTCTCCCCGTGGAAGAAATCGAAGCCCTGGCCGGCCGTCTGCGCTTTGCAGCCACACTCACCAAAACACTCGTCCATGCCAGCCGCGTTTGGCTGAATTTACAAGACCTTTCCGGGAATCCCCCCAGCTTCTGGGTTGCCGCCCTGGAAGATGTGCCCTTGCTGGCCGTCTATGCAGCTTACCTGCGCCATGACGATACCGATGTCTGCCGGGGGCTGGCCGATTACCTGTCGAAATGGCGACACGTCCAACCCGTCACGAACGGACACGTGCTGCGCCGGCGCGGCCTCCCGCCCGGTCCCATCTACCAGGAAATCCTCGGGCGTCTGCGCTCCGCCTGGCTGGACGGCGAAATCACGACCGAAGGAGCCGAAAAACATCTGCTGGAAAAGTTGCTTGAAGCCGGGACTTAAGTCATAATTGGATGGGAGAAACCATGCGCCGCTCACGCATTCCATCGGATGACCAGCCGGACGGCCAACTCGCAAACCTGCCCTTCCGTTTGCGAGAGCCGTTCATCCCCGCCGACCACCTGAAATTTTACGTGGTGCTGCAAGAGATCATGGGTGAACGGTTCGCGATCCTGGTAAAAGTTTCCCTGGGCGAGATAGTGACCGTAGCCCGCCCCAACCAAAACGTTCAGTTCTATAACCGGATCTTCCGCAAGAACGTGGATTTCCTGCTCTGCGAACCACAGGGCTTGCGCCCGGTAATGGGCGTCCAACTGGTCAAAAGCCCCGGTCGTGATGATACCCGACACAGCGAAAGTTTCATTCAGGATGTCTTTGCCGCAGCCGGCTTGCCGCTGGTTTGCGTGCCGTTGAGCGAAAATTACTCGTTGAGCGAACTGATGCCGCTTCTCGAACTGGCGATGGTGAAAGTTCAAAAAGCCAGTCAGTCCCGCTCGGCCAAAGACGATTTTGCGCCCATTTGCCCCCGGTGCGGCGTCAGCATGGTCTTGCGCGTCTACCGTGAAGGTCCCAAATCGGGGATGCAATATTACGGCTGCCTGAACGCCCCCGAATGTAACGAGATTGTTCCGATTTGATATGACAAATCCCGATCATGATAGTCCTGGCATCTGCCCGATCTGTGGCGGGGCGACTGAAAAAGGTTTTCTGCTCGGCTCAGGGCGCAATTATTCTTTTGCCTGGCATCCCGGAGAACCGACCTGGCGGAATCGCCTCAAAGCGGGTTTCGGCAATTCTGGAATTCGTGTGGGCGAGTTCGGCGGTTTCTTCGGCGCCTGGGCGGATGCTATTTATTGCGAGTCTTGCCAGCGTGTGATCCTGGAAGTGATCGATTTCAGGAAAAAATACTATCCCTATCTCAAAGAATAGGTTCCACCGAGCGCCAATGGACCTGGATAATTATCTCCAATTCGCTACCGATCTTGCCTACCGCGCCGGGCGGATCACCCTTGGCTTTTTCAACGCCGGCGTCCGTCCCGATTACAAAGCCGATGACACCCCCGTCACCGCCGCCGACCGGGCCGCCGAAGAATTCATCCGTGGCGAGATCGAAAAAGCCTATCCCGCCCACGCCATCCTCGGCGAAGAGTTCGGCTCATCCGCCCCCCAATCCGTTTCCATCCGCTTATCCGTTTCGAAATCCGTTGCTCAATCCGCTGCCTGCCGCTGGATCATTGACCCCATAGACGGCACCAAATCCTTCATGCGCGGCGTCCCGCTCTACGGCGTGCTGATCGGCCTGGAAATCGAAGGCGTCATCCGTGTCGGCGCGGCCTACTACCCCGGCACCGACGAGATGCTCGCTGCTGCGGACGGCCTCGGCTGCTGGTGGAACGGTCGCCGCGCCCGCGTCTCGGAAGTTGCCTCCCTGGATCGGGCTTGTGTTTGCTACACCACGATCCACAACTTCGAAAAATACGGCCGCAAGGCAGCTTTCGAGCGCATCCAGAAAGCCTTTTACCAGACCCGCGGCTGGAGCGACGCTTACGGCTACCTGCTGGCCGCCACCGGCCGGGTCGAAGCCATGCTCGACCCGGTGATGAACGTCTGGGACTGCGGCCCGTTCCCGGTTATTTTCAGGGAGGCGGGCGGCTACTTCGGCAGTTGGGACGGCTGCGAAGGCCACCTCCACAACGAAGCCATCGCCTGCAACGCCGGTCTCAAGGATCGGATATTGGGCCTGGTTGCCGGGAAGTGATTTTTCTTCGGTACAACCAGCCTCCGCCCGAGGCGAGCAGTCCTGTCAGCAGTGCGGCCGGGAATGCCCGGAAATTGGCAAAGATGTAGCCAAAGGACATCAAACCGAACAGCCCTCCAAAGACTGCGCTGTGCAGCACAGGTTTTTCTTTTGCCAGCCAACCGGTGACGTAACCGCCGGCCACGAAAGCCAGCCCGGTTGCGAGTAACGAAGTAACCGTTTTGTAAAGGGTTGATTTATCATCCGGCAGCCAGAAGACTGCCAGGGCCAACCCGAAACTGGCGAAGGCGCTAAGCATCCCCAGGGCGATTGCGCCAAAGCTGCGAAGATACTTTGTCACCTTATTCATTATTTGTCTCCTTTTTACTGATAGTGCCTGGCAAGTTCGGACGCGTAGTGCTGTCCGACAAGTTCCCGATTTTCTTTCAACCAATCCGCTAACCGGGTCTTGCCCCGCGCCGGCTCGGACGAGACCAGCAGCCCGGCCATCAGGCCGTCCACTTCGTCGCGGGTCAGCACCACGTCTCCGACGAAAGCGCTGACCACCTGCGAGGCCAGCAGCGCCAGCCGCGGCGGGACGCGCGCCAGCATCCGCTCGCATCCGATATTTTTGCCGATCAGCCGCACCAGTCCCTCGAAGGTGAAGACATCCGGCCCGACCGCGTCCCATAAAGTGTTTTCCTGCGCATATCCAGCCTCTACCGCCAGTTCCGCCAGGTCATCCACGTAAATGGGTTGCAGGCGGTATTGTCCGTTGCCAGGCAAGGCGAAGGCAGGCAACCGCCGCAGCAGCCAGGCGATATTGTTGATGAGGATATCCTCCGCCCCGAACAAAACCGTCGGGCGCAGGATGGCATACGACAAACCGGACTCCATCACAGTCTGCTCATTGAGCGCCTTGCCCGCAAAATAGGGCAGGGGCGAATCCGCCGACGGGTTGGTGATGCTGATATGCGCGATGCGCCGTACGCCCGCGTCCACGGCAGCCCGGACCAGCGTTCGGGTGTTGGCCACGCCTTTTTGGTGGGTGACAGGCCCCCGGTCGAAGCGCACCCAATAGGTGTTGTAGAGCGTATCCACGCCGGCCAGGCTGCGGGTCAGGCCATCCACATCCCCGAAATCCAGCGGGTAGGCCTGCACCTGCCCGCCGAACGGGTCCGGCCGGTTCGGATGCCCGGTCAACGTGACAACCTGCTCGCCTCGCGCCAGCAGGCGGCGGGCAATGTACTTGCCCGAATACGAAAAAGCACCGGTAACTGCGACTTTCATTTTTACCTCCGAAAATTGGGAACACTAAACACACCGGCGGCGAGCGCCCCGGTTCGCGTAGTAACGACTTAAGTCGTTATTACGATTATTTCAAAATGTTGAGAACCGTTTGGATGGTCCCGAACCCCAGGCTATCGAGGCGGGATATGGCGCTGAACAGGGAATCCAGCGCGTCGAAGAAGGATTGCAGCGCCCGGACGCGTTCCAGCAGGAAAGCCTGCTCCGCCGGATCAGACGACCCGGCGCCTGCCTCCAGTTTCGACAGCGTTTCCTTCACCGACGCGACCGCCCGGTCGAACTCGGTGTTCTGGCGTTCCTTCAGGATCGAGCGCACCGACTTGTAGAAATTGGTCTCGGCTTCGTAGTAATCCTTGCGGTCGCCCAGCCGGGTCGAGCGGTGGACCAGGCCTATCCGGGCCAGGGCGCGCACGTTGGTGCTGACCGCGCCCTTCGTCAGCCCGGACTGCTCGACCAGTTCGTCCAGCGGCAGCGGGTCGGGGGAGAGATACAGCACGGCGAAGAGTGCCCCCATCCCTTTGGGGAAACCCCAAAAGGCGCTGATGCCGCTCAGTCCTTCGATGAATTCTTGTTTCAGGGTTTGGGTGTCTGTGGTCATGGTTGATGCGAATATACTACGTTTAGTATTTACTAAACGTAGTATATCATAAATGAATTATCTGTCAATAGGGTGTTTGCAGCAAAATCAGGAGATTTTGCGCTCCATAAGTTGACGGTTACGGCTTCAGCCGCAGCAACGTGACCGAGTACGGCGCAAAGGTGTAGGCCATCGTCACTTTGTTGACCGTGACCTTCTTTGGTGGGGCATCCGACAGGTCGTTCTTGAAAGTCGTTTTGCCGTTGAAAGTGATGGTCGTGGAGGTCAGGGATGGGGCTTTGGCAATATCCACCAGCGCGGATTTGATCAGGCTTCCGTTTTTCAGCCGGATCGCGGCGCTGATTGGATTCCCCGTTTTGTTGATCACCAGCAGGGAAACCTGTCCGCTGCTTGTCTTCCCGGCGTAAACGCTCAAGACCGAAGTCGCCGCGCTGGAGGTCGCGGCCAGCATCTTGTTGCCGAAGCGCCCCCAGAGCACGAAGGCGAAATATTGCGGGGTGCGGGCGAAGTTCTTGTCCACCAGCAGCAGGTCGTAGCACGAACCGGTCGTCGCCGCGCAGCCGTTCGACAGGTCCCATTGGTTGGCGCTGCGGTATCCGTTGCGGGCGGCCTGGCCGATGCTTTCGGCGATGAAGAGCATGTTCCCGGCCCGGGTCATCATCCGGTTGAAATCCTGGTCGTGGGAGGCGACCAGGTTGTATTCCGTAGCAAGGATGGGGACGATCCGCCCGCCGGCGTAGGCTTTGAACGCATTGCGGATGCGGGCCTTGTTGTCCGGCCAGATCTGGCGCGGTTTGGCGAGAGCCTGCGCCCATCCGGCGGCGGTGTTCGGAGGCAGATCCCAATAGGCGTAGGGATGGATGGCGTAAAAGTCCATGATCTTCCCCGCCGCCTGGACGAGTTCGTTCCCCCAGTTGTTGTAATCTGACGGGTATTCCAGGCCGGCCACACCGACCAGGATGGATGGGTCTACGGCCTTCATGGCGGCGCGGACGGCCTTGTACCCGTCGTGCTGCGCGTCCCCGTTGACGTAGGTGATCCCGTCGCAGGTCCAGGATTCCTCCCAGCCCCAGGGTTGGCACTCGCTCCCGCCGGTGGAGGGCTTCCCGCCGTAGACCTCGTTGCCGAATTCCCAATATTTGATGTAGAACGGCTGGGGATTCCCGTGGGCGGCGCGTAACCTGGCCCAGTGGCCTGCGGTTTTCCAGTCCTGGCCGTGGCGGTCCACGCCGATGGGGGTGGTGTCGGTGGTCTTGGCGTTGAAAAAGGCCACCAGCGCGGCCGATTCCTGGGCTGTGGCGTTGACGTTGACCACGTACATCCCGGTTTTGCCGGTGGCTTTCAGGAAGTTGATGAAATCCGTCGGGCGGGTGATCCAACTGCTCCAGTCTTCGCCCTCGCCGCCGCACTGGTAAGCCTTCCCCTGTTTGTAGACCCGGTTCTCGCAGCTCAGCCAGCCGTACATGTTGCTCCAACTGCCGCCAGGGATGCGGACCGCGCCCACCCCGGAGACTTTGGTGCGGGTCTTGAAGGCGGCGTTGCCGTAATGGCCTGCCAGCCAGGCCGGGGTATTGCTGCCGCGATGGAGCGCCGTAAAGTTGGTGAGAGTCTTGCCGGTGTTGATGACGATGCTGGCGGCTGCCCCGTTGACCTGCGCCCCGGCCGGGACCGCCGGTTCAACGGCCAGGGCCAGGAACAGGGCCATGGCCAAAAGGATGCGCCAAAAAGTGGATTTTTGCATGATGTCCTCCGCGTCCAAATTCATGGATTTTTCAAAGCCTCCAGTAATTCTACTCCACCCAGCCCCTGCCGGCGCAACGCATCGGCCCGTGAGGCCTGGAACCACAGGTTGAGCATCCCGCCCGAAGCCGCCTCGAAAGCGATCCCGATATACCCCGGCTGCGGACCCGGTGTCTCCTCTGGCGGGAATTTATCCAGCACGGCCAGGGTCATGTCCAGGAGGCGGCCAAGTTCGGCTTCGTCGTCCAGGCGGGCGACATTCAGGGTGACGCGGAAATCGGTTTCCATGGTGGCGAAATAGACCACCTGGCCGTTTTCGTCAACGCAGTTTTCGCCGTAGGCTTCGGCGCGGGCGCTGGCGACCTCCAGCCCGGCTTGCGCCAGGGCCTCGGACAGTTGGGCGGTCAGGTCGGGCAGGGGCTGGCTGGCCCATCGGAAAGCGCAGGGACGGTATTCCGGGGTCGCTGTGGGAGTGGCCGTCGCGGTTGGCGGGACGGCCGTATTTGGGGCTTCCGTGACCGGCGGGGCGGCTGGCGTGAGGGGCAGGTTGCAACTGCCGGGCAGGAGGGTGACCAGAAGCAGGAAAACGAGTTTACGGGCCATTGCTCCCCTCCGGGCAGGAGGTGACTTCCAGGCGGCCGCCGCCGGGCAGGAAATTCGGCCCGTGCGAGGGGCCATTGTCGAACCAGTCGGTGGCGTTGTAGTCGCCGGGCGGGAGCGTGCCGGAGGCTGATTCGCCGGGGGCGACGTCGAACTCGATAGTGGTTGGGCCTTCGAATTTCCAGTGCCAGACCTCCTGGCAGGTGTTTTCCAGATTGTAAGTGCTCGACAGACTGCTGCTGTCGGGCGGCTGGGGAGGCGGGTTGACAGGTGTGCCGGTCTCCACCGGGCGCGGGGACCCGTCAGTTGGCTCCCCGGTCCCCGGCGGATTCTGCGGCCTGAGCAGGGAGTCGGCCTCCGGGCTGGCCTCCCGCCATTGCCGGAATTCGTCCGCGCTCATCGGGCGCGGGGCCGACGGGGGCTGCCCCGGCGCAGGGATTTCGGCAGCCTGCCCGCTGGTCAGTTCGACCGCGCCGAGGGCGTTCGCCAGGGTGCAGAACCCCTCCAGGCAGAGGGCTTTAAGGGAACCAGAGTCCGGGGACAGGATCAGGCCCAGGTAGCTGCCGCGCACGCCCGCTTGTCCCGAGCCGCTTTCGACTTCGAGCGCGCCGCCGTTGAGGATGATCCACAGTTCGCCGAAGGCCAGTTTCAGGCGGGAGAAGGCGTCCTTCTCGTCCAGGGCGGCCACCTCGAAGCTGGAATTGGGTCCCAATCGGACGATGGTTCCGTCCGGCTGGAGGTCGAAGCGGGCGCGGCTGTCTTCGCCGGTCTGGGCCTGGCTGCCGACCGGCAGGACCAGCCCCTCGCTGGCGGGAGCAAACTCCACGTCCGGGGCGAGACGGGTGCGGACGTCGTTGAGGGTTTCGGTCAAAACCGCCTGGCGCGTCCCGGGCTTGGCAGGCTCCACATCCGTTTGGGCCGGGCCGCAGGCGGTCAGCAGGATGGACACTGAGAGGATGAGGCTGGCGATGTTTCGTTTTGGGGACATACCTGCTCGCTTTCATGACAGACCTGGATGGTTATGCCCAGGGCGGTTACAAGTTGCGCCTTTTAGGAGTGGGAAAGCGCAATTCCCTGGCGCCGCCCGCCAGGGCAGGCGCGTGACCGCGGGCATTCGATATTTTACCTTTTTACAGACAAAGTGACCTGACCATCGCAATGCGTGATGATTGTCACTACACTGTAAACTCAATTTGCGATATAAACGGTCTGCAATATTGAATTGAAGAGGTCATCCATGCGCTTACTTGAAGTAGAACAAGATACCTGGGTCCAGGTGATTGGCGTTGATGGGGGGCGGGGCTTGCAGGATAAACTGATCCAATATGGATTTTTCATTGGCGACCGGGTACGTGTCTTGCGCCGTGCGCCGCTGGGCGGGCCGCTGCTGATCGAAGTGGACGGGCGTGAAATGGCCCTGGGCCGCGGTGTAGCCGAGAAGATCAAAGTGGAAGCCCTGCCATGAGATGCGTCCTCGTCGGCCGCCCCAATTGCGGCAAAAGCACCCTGTTCAACCAGGTGGCCGGGTATAAAGCCGAAACCGGCAATTTCCACGGCACTACGGTCACGTTTACGGCCAGCAAAGTACGTGTGATGGGGACGGTGTTGGATTTGGTGGACCTGCCCGGCGCGTATACCCTTTCGGGAGCCAGCCCGGCCGAACGCGAAGCCCAGCGTTACCTGGACGAAGAGCCTGTGGACGTGATCGTGGGCGTGCTCGACGCCTCGCACCTGGCTCAGAGCCTCGAACTCGGCCTTGAGCTGCTCCAGCTGGATAAGCCGGTCATCCTGGCCCTCAACATGCTCGACGAATCTGCCCGGCTGGGCCTGCACATTGACGGGACGGGGCTTTCGGAGCGGCTGGGAGTCCCCGTGCTGCCGCTGGTCGCCAGCAAAGGGCGCGGCGTGCGTAACCTGTTCGTTGCCGCCCTCGACGCGGCCCAAAAAGGGCAGGCTGCCAATCATCGCTACGGCCGGGAGCTTTGCACCCCGCAAGCGCGGCATACGGCCGGGGCCGAACTAGCCGCAGCATTCGTCCGCCAGGGTGAGCGCCACCTGACCTGGCGGGACCGCCTCGATGACGCCCTCTTGCATCCGGTTTGGGGCTACGCGGTTTTGCTGCTGATCCTGTACGTCTTCTTCCAGACCGTTTACGGGTTGGGCAGCACCCTCGAAGCTCCTTTGCTGGATTTCTTCAGCCGGTTGACCGACACGTTCGCCGCGCCTTTTGGGGTAGATACTTTTTGGTCGCAATTGGTGATCGGCGTCATGCAAGGCGTCACCGGCGGCGTAGCCATCGTCCTGCCCTATTTGCTCCCCTTCCTGTTGGGATTGGGGCTGCTCGAAGATATCGGCTATCTGCCCCGGGTCGCCTTCCTGATGGACGCATTGATGCATCGCATTGGACTGCACGGCAAGGCTATCGTGCCGTTCATTCTCGGGTACGGCTGCAACGTCCCGGCGGTGATGTCCACCCGTACACTGGAGGAAGACCGGGACCGCTTCATGGCTGCCGCCCTGGCGACTCTCGTCCCGTGCGCGGCCCGGCTGGCGGTCGTCTTCGGGTTGGTGGCCTTCTATCTCGGCCCGGTTGCCGCGCTGGGACTTTACGCCTTTAACCTGTTCGTCATCGCCCTGACCGGGCGTCTGCTCACCCGCCTGATGCCGGAGGATACGCCGGGTCTGATCCTCGAAATCCCGCCGTACCGCGTCCCCACCGCCCGCAACGTATTCAACAAAGCCTGGTTCCGGGTGCGGGAATTCGTGGTCGAAGCCTGGCCGGCCCTGATCGTGGGGTCGGCTGTGCTGGCTTTGCTGAACTTCATCCACGCGGCTCAGTATATTGATTTGGCCGTCCGCCCCCTCACCTGGATTTTGGGCCTGCCAGCCGAAGTCGGCGTGCCGCTTATCTTCGGTATCCTCCGCAAGGAACTCTCGCTGGTCATGCTCGGCCAGGCCCTGGGCACGATGGATTTCGGCTCGGTGTTGAGCACAGTCCAGTTGTTCACCTATTCCGTCTTCGTGGTGTTTTACATCCCCTGCCTGGCGACTTTGATGGTCTTGCGCCGGGAGCTGGGCAACAAAGGCATGTTGTGGATTAGCGGGTTGACCGTGGTGGTCGCCCTGGCGGCAGCCCTGGTGTCCCGCCTGGTTTTGGGCCTCGTTGTATAAGCCCTGGCTGCGTGATATACTACCTGCCCGTAAGTCAAGACCATCCATATCCCCGGATCGAGGCATCATGAAACGTGTGATTGTTATTGCATTCGTCGCAATAATTTCTTTAACCGCCTGCGCGCCGACCGCCCAGGCAACTCCCAGCGCTGACCCCCAACTTACGGCGGAGGCATTGGTGGGGACAATCGTCGCCCAAACGATGCAGGCCATGCCGACTGCCACGCCCATCCCCCCGACCGCAACAGAAACACCCTCGCCCACAGCCACACCCGACCTGCCTACCGAGACACCCGGGTCTCCCACAGAAACCGCTACATCTACCCTTGAGATTTCAAACTGGACGGCCACCGCAGTTGAATACGGCCCCAACTTCGTGCGCTTGAAACTGGTCAATAACTCGACCCTCGGGTGTTACTGGGTCCAATTTGCGGGCGGAGAAACATATTCCGCTTCCGTCTGTTCGGTTTCCTTCCTGTACATTCGCAAAGGCTCTTACGCTTACGTGGTCTATTTCGGGCTGCAACGCACATTCGAAGGCGGGATCACCCTGACCCATAAAGACCAGCACGCCTTCGAAGTGTTCGACGACAGGGTCAAGTTGATTATCCCGTAACGCAGCCCTCCATCGCAGGCGGGCGGCGCCAATTTCAAGAGAGTCGAAGTAATTTTGGCAACTGGATATTTGAGTGGGGTATAATTGATGCGCCGCCCGTCCCCTACAGGACATATCGGCGCGGTACGAATTTCGAACAGCAGGCAGAGTATGACGAACATTCCACTGACATTACCATCCACTTATTGGGAATCTCTGCAAGTCACACAGCAGGATATCGAGTATATCCAGAACTATCTCTTCGAAACCGAAACGCCCATGACGATTTCTGAATTGGCGGCGGTCCTCGTTGATGAACGGTTGCGTGTGGAACGGGATTCCCTCGCCAGGCAGCAAAAAGCCAGCGGCAAAATCTATATTCCCAAAGAAAAATACCAATCGGGCGAAACTTTGATCTTCCCGGCGCTGGATTGGGCCAGGGGAAAAGTTCTCATGACCCGTCCCGGAGTAAACCCGGAAGTCGGTGAGTTCGAAGTCGTCGAAGTCCAGATGGATAATGACGCAATCCGTTTGTTTGCTGCCGGGTTGCAGGACCATCGCCTTAATAATCCCCCCGAAGAGGATCCGCAGGACGAAACGCTGACTGCCACGTTTGTATTGGAAGCCTCCAGGGATTCCCTCGAAAAGAAGCTCGAAGCCAGCCTCCAGTCTGATGACGGCCTGGTCCGTATTGCCGGGCGCTGGTTCCCGAGGGCGCTCCTGGTGGATGTAAACGTCGGACACCTCAACCTGGCAGAAGCTGTCCTCGATATTGCCGGCGGCGAACCGCTTCCCACAGCCAACCTGCTCCAGGATGTCGAACTGCCCGAAGGAGTCAATCCCAAGCTGGCAGAGTTCTCCCTCAATTATGCTTTGCAGGAAGACGGACGTTTCGACGAGGTCGGCGCAGCGGGGCAGGTGCTGTGGTGCCTGCAGCGGCTCGAACCGGCTGAAGTCCGCGAGACCCCCCCGTACCTGCGCTATACCCCCCTCGACCACGACCGTTTGGTCCTGACCGATGACATGCTTGCCCTTGAAGCCGAACTGGATGACGAACTCAGCCAGGCCAATATTGCCTCGAACGACAGCAATCAAGTCGTCATCACCTTGACGTATCCCCACTGGCGCGCGGGAACCTTGCCTGTTTCTGCCCGAGTGAGCCAATTCTTCCCGACGGCTTATGAATCGCCCCGCATCCGCTTTACCCTGGTGGACGGCAATTCAAACCAGAAAATGCCAGCCTGGGTCGTGCGCGAGAAACATTACGTTTTCGGGCTGCGCGAATGGTACGGGAAGAACGAAATCCTGCCAGGCAGCCTGATCACCATCCGCCACAGCAAAAGGCCGGGCGAAGTCGTCGTCACTGCCCACACACACCGTCCCACCCGCGAATGGGTGCGGACCGTGCTCGTCGGCGCGGATGGCGGCCTGGTCTTTGCCCTGCTCAAGCAAATGATCAGTACCGATTTCAACGACCGGATGATCGTCGCCGTCCCGGATGTGGACAGTGTGGACCAGGTCTGGGAAAAGATTTCCAAAAGCCGCCAGCCATTCGACAGGCTGGTCATCATGGTCATGCGTGAGTTGACCAAGCTTAATCCCCAAGGACACGTCCACGCCCAGGAACTCTATTCAGCTCTCAATATCCTGAAGCGCTGCCCGCCGGCCCCGCTTCTGGCTCTGCTGGCATCCGATCCGCATTTCAAGCATGTTGGCGACCTGCACTTCCGCCTGGATGATCAATCTGGAGAGGAAGGATAAGATGTCTGAAGTGAAACGTTTCAGCCTTGTCAAGCCCGGATTGGACACCCCCTTCCATATTGATTTCGATTGGTGGCAGTCCAACGACCGCAACTGGCGCGTCTACCTGCGCAGCCTGCTCTGCGCTGAGCACCAGAATATGTTCGCGGATATGGACGATGAGCAGCAAATTGACTGGATTGACCCGAAAACAGCCGAAGTCCGCCCGATGGACGGTATTCAGCATATCCTCATGGCTCACTGCACCCGCCAGGCGGGTTTTATCGAAGAGCATACAGCTCTCGTCGAAGCGATCTTCCGAACTTTCCTGGTCAACAGCAATACACCGATGTCGGCGAACGGCCTGGCTGCCGAATTGCAGCGGCCTGCAATAATCATCTTGAAAACGATTGCCGGGCCGCGTGTCTACCGTGGTTTGCGGCCTTTCATCGAATAGTCCCTGGCCCTCGTAGCTCAATGGACAGAGCACCAGCCTTCTAAGCTGTTGGTTGTGGGTTCGAATCCCGCCGGGGGCGCTGCTATATCCACATAATTATTGGTATTAGAGGAGTGAGAATCATGGCTATCGAACGATTAGGTTTGATCAATGTCGGGGGAAAGGATTATACGGTTGTCGGGCCGGATATTTCGGTCGGCCAGAGCGCCCCGGATTTCAGCGTCCAGGCCCTGGATTGGTCAACCGTGAACGGGCTGGGCGATACGGCCGGAAAGGTCCGCATCATCGCGGCCGTCCCATCCCTGGAAACAGGCGTCTGTGACCGCGAAACGCGGCATTTCAACCTCGAAGCGGCCTCGCTGGGCGAAGACATTGCCATCCTAGTGCTCAGCACAGACCTGCCCTACACTCAGAAACGTTGGTGCGGCGCGGCCGGGGTAGACAAGGTGATGGTGTTGTCAGACCACATGACCGCCGAATTCGGTGAAAAATATGGCTGCCTCATCAAGGAAAGGCGGGTCCTGCGCCGGGCAGTCTTTGTTGTTGATCGTAACGATAAAATCACTTACGTGGATTACATGCCGGCCCTCGGGGTAGAACCCAATTACGATGAGGTCCTCGCGGCCGCCCGGGCCGCCATGCGTGAGTAAGTTTTCCGGGTTGCAAGTGAAAGGAGTGTTCCCATGCCGCCGGTAATTCGTAAGTCCGAATCCATATTGAGCGATAAGCGGCGGACTGTGCTGCACACTGTTGGCTGGCAGGTCCAGGTGCGATCCTATGCCTGGAGTCCTCCCACAGATGTTTATGAAACTGACACGCTGTACGTGGTGCGGGTCGAGCTTGCCGGGATGCGCCAATCGGATTTCCAGGTGAATATGGACGACGATTACCTGGTCATCACCGGCGCACGCCCGGATGTCCATGAGCGCCGGGCTTACCACCAGATGGAAATCCGCTTCGGGGAATTCCATACGGCTGTGCAACTCCCCGGCCCGGTGGATGCTGAAAAAACGGAAGCGTTGTATGAAGACGGCTTCCTGACCGTAACATTGCCCAAAGCAAAACCAAGCAGAATAACGATCGAGGAAAAATAACAGACGCATGGCTGCCTCACGCTGGCAAACTGATTTGATGGATTTGTTGAACTGGGTGGAAGACGATGACGATCCCGTGCTGGGGATGGTCCTCCCCGCCCTGTTTTCGCGGCTCGCATCGAAAAAAGAAGATAACCCGGAACCTGTGGAACAGGAACAGGAAATTGGCCGGGACAAATACCCCCAGGAATTGCCGATCCTGCCTTTGCGCGGGCTGGTCGTCTACCCTCAGACGGCTGTCCCGCTGACTATCGGGCAAACGCGCTCGATCAAGTTGGTGGATGACGTCGTCGCCGGAGACAGGTTCGTCGGGCTGGTGGCAAGCCGAAATCCCGAGCTTGAAACGCCCGGACCCAGCGACCTGTATACCGTCGGAACGATTGCCACCGTCCACAGGCTGCTGCGCGCCCCCGATGGGACCATCCGCCTGCTGGTGCAGGGCCTGGACCGCTTCAAGCTGGATTCGTTTACCAGTGTCGAGCCGTACCTGAAAGCCCGGGTAACCTACATCCCCGAAATCGTCGAAGCCGGGATCGAAACCGATGCCCTGGCCCGCAATGCCCGTGACCAGTTCAGCGAGATTGCGGCCATGATCCCCTCTTTCCCCGAGGAATTGGCCGGTTCGATCACTTCGCTCGAAGACCCGCTCCAGACCATTTACACGATTGCCAATTTCCAGCGGATCGAACTGGGCGACGCCCAGCGCATCCTCGAAATGGATTCGACCCTCGACAAATTGCGCAAATTGATCAGCCTGCTCGTGCGTGAAGCCGAGGTGCTCCAACTGGGGCAGAAGATCCAAAACGAGGCCCGTTCCGAAATCGAGAAGGTACAACGGGAATATTTCCTGCGCGAGCAGTTGAAAGCCATCCAGAAGGAACTGGGCGAAAAGGATGAGCAGGCGGTCGAGGTCGAGGAGTTTCGCAAGAAGATCGAAGAAGCCGGAATGCCGGAGGAAGCCGGGAAACAGGCCCAGCGCGAACTCGACCGGATGACGCGCCTGCCGACCGCCGCAGCCGAATATGGCGTTATCCGCACTTATCTCGATTGGCTGGTTTCGCTGCCCTGGTCTGCGTCCAGCGTGGACAACCTGGATATCGCCCACGCCCGCAAAATCCTGGATGCCGACCATTACGGGCTTGAGGATGTCAAAGAACGCATCCTGGAATTTTTAGCCATCCGCAAATTGCGCCTCGAACGCAGCGACGAATTGAATAAAGTCAGCGGAGACAAGATCCGCCGTGAACGCGAGGGCGTGATTTTATGCTTCGTCGGGCCGCCCGGCGTGGGCAAGACTTCGCTGGGACAGTCCATCGCCCGGGCCATGGGGCGCAAGTTCGTGCGCATCTCGCTTGGCGGCGTGCGTGACGAGGCCGAGATCCGCGGCCATCGCCGGACGTACATTGGCGCCATGCCTGGCCGCATTTTACAGGCGCTGCGCCGGGTCGAATCGCGCAACCCGGTCTTCATGTTGGACGAGATAGACAAGCTGGTCTTCGATTTTCACGGCGACCCGGCTTCGGCGTTACTCGAAGTGCTCGACCCCGAACAGAACTCGGAATTCCGGGACCATTATCTCGAAGTGGCCTACAACTTATCCCAGGTGATGTTCATCACCACCGCCAATACCCTCGAAACCGTCCCCGGGCCGCTGCGCGACCGGATGGAGATCATCCGCCTATCGGGGTATACCGACCGCGAAAAGGTGGAGATCGCCAAAGGTTACCTGATCCCGCGCCAGATCCGCGAGAACGGCTTGCGCAGCAGGGAAGTCCGTTTTACCGACCCGGGCTTGCGGACGATCATCCGCAGTTATACGCGGGAAGCAGGCGTCCGCAACCTGGAGCGCGAGATCGGCGCCATTTGCCGCAAGGTCGGCACGCGCATCGCCGAAGGCCAGGCCGAGAAAGTGGTCATCAAGCCTGAGACGGTGGCAGAGTTCCTCGACCGCCCCATCTTCTACGGGACCGAGGAACTGAACGTCCGCACCTCGATGCCGGGAGTTGTGCCCGGTCTGGCCTGGACACCGTTCGGCGGCGACGTGCTTTACATCGAATCCACCCGGATGCCTGGCGGCAAAGGCTTCCAGGTGACCGGCTCGATCGGCAACGTGATGCAGGAATCGGCCCGGGCCGCCCTCTCTTACGTCCGCTCGCGGGCAGACGAACTGGGGCTGGAGCCGAAATTCTTCGACAGTTCCGACATCCACATGCACATCCCGGCGGGGTCCCAACCCAAGGATGGCCCTTCGGCGGGCGTCACCATGGCCACTTCGCTGGTTTCGCTCATCTCCGGGCGCAAGGTGCGCACCGGGGTGGGGATGACCGGCGAGATCACGCTGCGGGGCCAGGTGCTGCCGATTGGCGGGGTCAAGGAAAAAATCCTGGCGGCGCACCGCAACGGCTTGAAAACGATCATCCTCCCCCGTCACAACGAAGGTGATTTGGAGGATGTCCCCGAAGAGATCAAGAAATCCATGAAATTTATCTTCGTCGAAAGCGTGGGAGAAGTGCTCGAAGCCGCGCTGGTAAAAGCGCCTCGCCGCAAAGAAATGCCGAACGGCGTTGAATCGAAAGAAAACACTGATGCCAAAAGTGCTGCTCGCTGAAGACGACACCACCATGGTCCGTCTGCTGACCACCCTGTTGCGTATGGAGGGGTTCGAGGTGGCCAGCCTGACAAATTTCCAGGAACCTGTGTTGAGCGCCCTCGGCCGTGAAAAGCCGGATGCCCTGATCCTGGATGTCCACCTGCCGAGCGAGAATGGCATTGACGTGCTGCGGGCCATCCGCAACCATGAAATCCTGAAAGACACTTTTGTGGTCATGACTTCAGGTATGAACCTGCGGATCGAATGCCTGGACGATGGCGCAAATGAATTCCTGCTCAAACCCTACATGCCGGATGACCTCATCGCGGCCCTGCGTCGCCGGGTGGCATGAACGCTGACCGGCAGACAACCCCGGTGATCCGGCAGTTTTGCTACCCTGAAGATTACCCGGCAGTCCGCGCACTGTGGGAGGGGGCCGGGCCGGGGATCAACGTCCGCCGCTCGGACGAGCCGCAGGAACTGGAGAAAAAGCTCCAGCGCGACCCCGACCTGTTCCTGGTCGCCGAGTCTGACGGGGCGATCGTCGGCTCGGTCATGGGCGGTTTCGATGGCCGCCGGGGGATGATCTACCACCTGGCGGTTGCCCCCGAATACCGCCGGCGCGGGCTGGGCCAGGCCCTGATGGACGAAGCGGAACAGCGGCTGCGGCAAAAAGGCTGCATCCGCTGTTATTTGATGGTGACGAAAAACAATCCTGAAGCCGCGCCGTTCTACGAAAAACGCGGCTGGGAGCGCATGGATTTCGTCGAAACTTTTGCAAAGGATTTGAGTTGACCGTCTTACGGTTTGGCATCCTGACTTCCTCCGACCGTTCGTCCCGTGACGAGCGCGCCGACGCCTCCGGCCCGGCGCTGGTGAAACTGGTCGAATCGCAGGGCTGGCAGGTGGCGCGCCAACTGATATTGCCGGATGACCTTCGGGAACTGCGCCAGGCCCTGATCGAGTGGGCCGACGAGGGCGACCTGGACGTTATCCTGACCACCGGCGGGACGGGTTTTTCGCCCCGCGACGTGACCCCCGAGGCCACCCTGTCGGTGATCGAACGCCAGGCGCCCGGCCTGGCCGAAGCCATGCGCGCCGACAGTTTGTCCAAAACGCCCCACGCCATGCTTTCCCGCGCCGTGGCGGGCATCCGCGGCCGGACATTGATCCTGAACCTGCCCGGCAGCCCCAAAGGTGCGGTGGAGAATTTGAAGGTCGTCCTGCCCGTCCTGGCCCATGCCGTCGAACTTCTCAGGGAAGACCCGCAGGCCGAAGCGCATCATTAGACACTTGGCGGCTTTTGGGGTTCTGCGCTATAATCCCGCCGTTTGTATCTTTTCGATAAACTGGGGTGTTGCGGATGGGCACAGCCCGTCCGCAACACCCACTTCCCCCTTCTTTTGAGAAGATACCGCTGTTTGCAATTCTACAAAAAAGGAAGATTATGATTGATGTAAATGAACTCCGCAAGGGCGTTACCTTCGAACTGGACGGTAACCTCTACAAAGTGCTGGATTACAGCCACAACAAGACCGGGCGCGGCAACGCCTCCATCCGTATCAAGGCCCGCAACCTGCGCACCGGCGCCAACATCGAGCGCACCTTCAACTCCGGCCAGAGCGTGCAGGATGTAAGGCTCGAATTCCACAACGTCCAATACCTGTACACCGACGGCGACCTGTACTACTTCATGGACAACGAGACTTTCGAACAGCCTGCCGTCGAAGCCAGCCTGATCGGCGACGACGCCGGGTACCTGGTCGAAGGCATGGAAGTCAAATTGACTTTCTACCAGGGCAAGCCGCTTGACATCGAACTGCCCCTGACGGTTGACCTCGAAGTGGTCGAGGCCGAGGTCGCGGTGCGCGGGGATACCGCCACCGGCGTGACCAAAAAGGTCAAGGTATCCACCGGGGTCGAAGTGCAGGTGCCCAATTTCGTGGATGTCGGCACCGTCATCCGCATTGATACGCGTACCGGCGCATACGTCACCCGGGTGTAACCCCTCCGAGACCTGGCAGAAGTCAGGTCTCATTTTTACGGGTTTGCCGTCCTTCGATTGCGGGCTTCGCAACTTGCGCTCCGCCCTCCGCTCAGGACGGCAGCCAGCCGGAATGCCGGGTATATAAGTCAAGATGCTGCATGTCGTTGGTGGGGACAGGCAAGGGGAAAGCCCGGTCGTCAGGTAAGATTTTACGATGCAGGGGATTCCTAACTTTGGAGGATGGTTGATGCGAACACCTGCCGGAAATGAATGTCCGTATTTCTATGGGGATTACTACCGCGGCCGTAACCACGAAGAATGCCGCCTGCTGCTGGCGGCCAACCCGCCCGAAAAATGGACCCGTAACCTGTGCGCCAGTTGCCCGGTCCCGGGGATCGCCCGCGCCAATGCCTGCGAGTTCATGGCGCTTACCGGCCATGTGGCCCGCCCGCTCAACGCGGCCTTCCAGCGCCGGGTGCAGGTGACGGCTTTCTGCAGCAAGAGCAACCGTCCTGTCAAAGAGCCGCACATCGGCTGCGGCGAGTGCCATCCCTTCCCGCCGGTCTTCGAAGTGAAAAAATGACCCTGACCCTGCTGCTCGACCTCGACGATACCTTGCTCGATACCCACATGGACGCCTTCATCCCGGCCTACTTCCAGGCCCTGTCTGCGGCCCTGGCCGATGAAGTGGACCCCCGCACGATGCTCACCGCCCTCATGGACGGAACCCGGCGCATGATGGCTAATGGAAGCCCGGCCAAAACCCTGCGCCAGGTCTTCGACACCGCCTTTTTCCCGGCCCTGGGCCTCGACCGGGACTGCCTGCAATCCAAAATAGACACCTTTTACGATAATGTTTTCCCCACGTTGAGCCATCTCACCCGACCCCGCCCCGGCGCAGTGGAACTCGTCGAATGGGCCTTCAGACAGGGCTACCGGGTCGTCATCGCCACCAACCCACTCTTCCCGCTCAAGGCCATCCACCATCGGATGCGCTGGGCGGGCCTGCCCCCCGAAAAATATCCCTTCGCGCTGGTCGCCTCTTACGAAACCTTCCATTTCACCAAACCCTCCCCGGCCTTCTACGCCGAAGCGCTGGCCCAACTGGGCTGGCCGGACGACCCGGTCGTAATGGTCGGCGATGATATCGAAAACGATCTCAGGCCGGCCGCAGCCCTGGGCATTCCCGCCTACTGGATCGAAAATCCCGGCACAGCCCTGCCCGGGGACCTGTCTGCCGCCGGGCGGGGGCGGATTGACGGGGTGCGCGCCTGGATCGAATCCCTCGATTTGACGGCCTGCCAGCCCGATCTGTCCCGGCCCGAGGCGTTGATCTCCGTCCTGCGTTCCATCCCGGCCGCCCTGTCCCAATTGACCGCCGGCCTGTCTGAAAAAGCCTGGCGCTGCAAACCCCAACCCGGCGAGTGGTGCCTGGTGCAGCTCATGTGCCACCTGCGGGACGTGGAAAACGACGTCAACCTGCCGCGCATCAAGAAGATTTTGGCGGAGGAGAACCCCTTCATCCCCGGCCAGGTGACCGACCGCTGGATCGAGGAACGGGATTATGCCCAACAGGACGGCCCGCTGGCCCTGGATGAGTTCATCTCGGCCCGCACCAGGACTTTGGGCCTGCTCGCCGCTATGGATGCCGAAACCTGGCTGCGGCCGGCCCGCCACAACATCTTCGGCCCCTCCACCCTTCTCGAACTGATGGGCTTTGTTGCCGAACACGACCGCAGCCACATACGCCAGGTACTGACCACCATCGCCGCAGCCGCCGAACTCGTCTGACGCGCATCCATCTTTTACAGGTTGTGTTATAACGTCCAGAACGCCCCCTGGACGTTATTTTTGTGGAAAACCACTTTATCAGGAGACTGCTTTATGCCCAATCGTGTCGTTGTCACTGGCCTGGGATGCCTCAGCCCGCTCGCCAACTCCCTCCCCGAAACCTGGGAGGCGCTGCTCGCCGGGAAATCCGGCGCGGGGCCGATCACCCTCTTCGATGCCAGGGAGCACAAGACCAAATTCGCCGCCGAACTGAAAGGCTTCGACCCGGTGGCCCTGTTCGGCAGCCGCGAAGCCCGCCGCATGGACCGTTTTACTCAACTGGCGCTGGCGGCTTCGATCCAGGCTGTGGAGCATTCCAGGCTGGAGATCACTGACTCCAACCGCGACCGGATCGGGGTTTCGATCGGCTCGGCCATCGGCGGGATCGGCACCCTGGCCGAGCAGGTCAACCTGATGCGCGAGCGCGGCCCCGACCGGGTCAGCCCGTTCCTGGTCCCGATGATGCTGGCCGATACCGGCCCCGGCATGGTCGCCATCCAGTTGGGGCTGCGCGGCCCGAACATGGCCATCGTCACCGCCTGCGCCACCGGGTCCAACGCCATCGGCGAAGCCGCCGAAGTCATCCGCCGCGGCGCGGCAGACGTGGTCCTGGCGGGCGGCTCGGAAGCGGCCATCGTCCCGATCGCCATGGCCGGGATGAACGTGATGGGCGCCCTGTCCACCCGCAACGACGACCCGCTCCGGGCCTCGCGTCCCTTCGACCGCACCCGTGACGGGTTCCTGATGGGCGAAGGCGCGGCCGTGCTGGTGCTGGAATCGCACGAACATGCCCGGGCCCGCGGCGCGGCCATCCTGGCTGAGATCACCGGCTACGGCGCCTCCGACGACGCCTACCACATCTCCGCCCCGGCGGAGAACGGCGCCGGCGCGGCCCTGTGCATGAGACTTGCCATCGAAAATGCCGGGCTGCGACCGGACGAGATCGGCTACATCAACGCTCACGGGACTTCGACGCCGTTGAACGACAAGGCTGAGACTGCCGCCATAAAAACCGTCTTCGGCGAAGCGGCTTACAGCATCCCGGTATCCTCCACCAAATCCATGACCGGGCACCTGCTCGGCGCAACCGGCGCGGTGGAGGCAGCCATCTGCGTCCAGGTCTTGCAGGCGGGAATCCTGCCCGGGACCATCAATTACGAATTCCCAGACCCCGCATGTGACCTCGACTACGTCCCCAATTCACCCCGACCGGCCAGCCCTGATCACATCATGTCCAATTCATTTGGCTTTGGCGGGCATAACGCCACGCTGATCATAAGCCGTTACGAGGAGTGAACCATGCCATACGCCCATATTACCGGTTGGGGCACAGCTGTCCCTGAACAGGTGCTGACCAACGATGATCTCAGCAAAATCGTCGAGACCAACGACGAATGGATCCGCGACCGCACCGGCATAGCCGAGCGCCGCATCGCCTCCAAAGAAGACACGGTCTCATCCCTCGCAGTGGAGGCCTCCATCAAGGCCTTGCAGGTGGCCAACCTGGCCCCCACCGACCTCGACCTGATCATCTGCTCCACCTCGACCCCCGAATATCTCTTCCCGGCCACCGCCTGCCTGATCCAGGACAAGATCGGCGCAACCAAAGCCGGGGCCTTCGATTTGCTGGCAGCCTGCTCGGGCTTCATCTACGCCCTGAATATGGCGGCCCAGGCCATCCGTTCCGGTTCGATCCGCAGCGCGCTGGTCATCGGCTCGGAAACCCTCTCCCGCTTCGTAGACTGGAACGACCGCAAGACCTGCATCCTGTTTGGCGACGGGGCCGGGGCCTTTGTGCTCCAGGCCAGCTCAGAGATGGGCGGCGTGCTCTCCACAGTGATGCACTCCGACGGGTCCGGCGGCGACCTGCTCACCCTCCCGGCGGGCGGCAGTCACCTGCCCGCCACCGAAGAAACCGTCAAGCGCGGCCAGCACTTCATCCACATGGACGGGAACGAAGTCTTCCGCTTCGCCACCCGCGTCATGGCCCAGGCCACCCGCGAAGTCCTGGACGACGCCGGGCTGAAAATGGAAGAGATCCGCTGGATCGTGCCGCACCAGGCCAACCTGCGCATCATCCAGGCTGCGGCCCGGGGCCTGAAGCTGCCCATAGACCAGTTCGTGGTCAACGTAGACCGCTACGGCAACACCTCCACCGCCTCCATCCCGCTGGCGCTGGTCGAAGCGGTCGAAAAAGGCCAGATCACGCCCGGCGACAAGCTGGTGCTGGTCGGGTTCGGCGCCGGACTCACCTGGGGCGCAATGGCCGCCGAATGGACCGGCCCGCTCCCGGTCGAAAAGATCGTCCATCCAGAACGTTACAAATACCGCGCCCGCATCCGCTCGATCCTGCGCCGCCTGTGGCGCTTGATCGAAGGCATCATCTGGGGCCGCGAGGTCTAAGCATAGCCAAATCGGTGTCTTTGTGGTAAAGTAAAAACGATTTATTTCTTGGAGGAACCTATGTGGAAACCCGGTCTACCTGAGCTGCTCATCGTGCTTGTCTTGATCCTGCTTTTGTTTGGCCCCGGCCGAATTGGGAAGATCGCCGGAGAACTGGGCAGCAGCATCAAATCCTTCCGTGAAGGCTTGAGCGGCAAGGAAAAAGAAGAAAGCAAAGAAGACGCGCCGAAAGAAGAATAAGGCAGCGGCAATCACCATGACAGGCCCTTTGCTGTGCGGCAGGGGGCCTTTTTGTTGGGATGGATATGGAACTGCATTACCTCGACCCGAACCCGGCCGGACACCCGGCAGTCCTGCTCCTGCACGGCCTGGGCGTCAACGCAGCCTCCTGGACCTTGCAGCTTGCTCCCCTGACCGAAGCCGGATTCCGCCCTCTGGCCGTTGACGCGCCCGGCTTCGGCGGCTCCCGTTACGACGGGCGCGGCTGGAAGATCGAGCGGGTCGCTGCCGGCCATGCTGCCCTGCTCGACAGGCTGGGCATCGCCTCGGCCCACGTGGTCGGCATCTCGATGGGCGGGGTCATCGCCCAGCAGTTCGCCTTCGATTTCCCGGAACGGGTCGGCAGGCTGGCGCTGGTCAATACCTTTGCTGTGATGAAGCCCACTTCGATCAACAGTTGGCTCTACCTGCTCGTCCGCATGACGGTCATCCACACCCTGGGCATGACCAAGCAGGCCCGCATCGTGGCCCGGCGGGTCTTCCCCCACCCCGAACAGGCCGGGCTGCGGGACGAGTTCATGCGCCAGGTGGAAGGGGCCGACCCCCGGGCCTACCGGGCTGCCATGCGCGCCCTGATCCGTTACGACGCTGCCACGCGCCTGTGCGGACTCAAGATGCCTGCCCTGGTCGTCACCGGCGAATACGACACCACCGTCCCGCAGGCGAACCAGCGCACCCTGGCCGAAAGCATCCCCGGGGCGCGGCAGGTTGTCATCCCCGGCGCCGGCCACGCCGTCAGCGTGGACAGTTACGAAGCCTTCAACAGGGAATTGTTGGGGTTCCTGGGTAACGCCGCGAGTGCGTCGCACCTTACCGACGGGTAATCCCGCTAAAACGGGACGAGCTCTCGCTGGAGCCAGTCCTGTCGAAAGAGGTGCGACGCACCCTCGGTGGGGAAGATTGCTTCGAGCGGGAGAGCACCGCGCTCGCAATGACAAAAAAGCCTGTCACTGCGAGTGAAACGAAGCAGTCTCCCGCTCTGTGGGGGAAGATTGCTTCGCTCTGCTCGCAATGACATATCAAAAAGGAGTCCGGTCTTGCCGGACTCCTTTCGCGTAATACGCATTACTTGACCACGCTCAAAACTCTCCCAGCAACTGCTTCTGCAACTCCCCCGGCGTGGTGACCGGGTACTGGCAGACGAAGCCGCGGCAGACGTAGGCGGTGGGGGCGTCGTTGAGCATGGGACGGTCGCGCAGCAGGGCGGGGGAGCCTTCGGGGGGCGGGAACGGGGCGGCGGCGACCACCTGCCTGGGCCGGTATCCCTTGCGGACTTCGGCCAGCAGCAGTTGTGTTCCAGGCTCCGACAGGCCGCCGGTGATGGCAACCTGGTCCACGCGGGCGTTGGCGAAATCGGCGGCCCAGAGCCAGCGCGAGAAGGCGGCCGGGTAGCGGGTGACGGCCTCGGCCACCCTCGCCAGGGATTGCTCGGCCCGGTCGCGGGTGTCGCTGTTTTCGGTGTAGGCGGCCAGCTTGAGCAGGGCCTCGGCTGCCAGGGCGTTGCCCGACGGGGTGGCGTTGTCCTGTAAATCTTTCGGGCGGACCAGCAGCGCTTCGCTGTCTGCTGGGGTGTCGAAAAAGCCTCCAGCCGGGTCGCTGAAGCGTTGGATCATCTCCTTGGCCAGTTCCTGCGCGGCGGCGAACCAGCGCAGGTCGAAATCGGTCTGGTAGAGTTCGAGCAGGCCGAGGATCAGGGCGGCGTAATCTTCGAGGAAGACCTCGCCGGAGGTCTTGCCGTCTCGCCAGGCGCGGCGCAGTTGACCGCCGGGGCGCAGGGCAGTGAGCAGGAAGTCTGCGCTGCGGGCGGCCAGATTGTAGTAGTTCGTAGTAGCGACTTCAGTCGCTTGGTCTGTGGAACGACTGAAGTCGTTACTACCCAGCACTCTCGCCGTCTCGGCCAGGGTCGCCAGCATCAGGCCGTTCCAGGCGGTGAGCACCTTGTCGTCGGTGGCGGGGCGGACGCGGCGGGCGCGGGCGGACAAAAGCCGGGAATGGCACTCGGCCAGTTTGGCGGGAACCTGCCCCCGGTCCAGGCCGAAGCGGGCGGCCAGGGTGGCGTCGTCGAGGGCGCGCTGCAAAACTGTCCTGCCCTCCCAGTTGCCCCGTTCAGTGATCCCATAAGCCGCCTCGAAAAATCCACTGCTCTCTGATAATTCCTCCCTGATCTCTTCTGCCGTCCAGACGTAGAATTTACCCTCCACGCCCTCCGAGTCGGCGTCGAGCGAGGAATAAAAGCCGCCCTCAGGCCCGGTCAGCTCGCGGGCGACGAAGGCTAGCGTCTCCTCGCAGATGCGGCGGTAGGCCGGCTCGCCGGTGAGCTGCCAGGCGTGCAGGTAGACCTGGGCCAGTTGGGCGTTGTCGTAGAGCATTTTTTCGAAATGCGGAATTCTCCAGTGGTTGTCGGTGCTGTAACGGGAGAAGCCGCCGCCGACCACGTCGTACATGCCGCCGCGTGACATGGCTTGCAGGGCGTGATGGATGACCTTGAGGGCTTCGTCGCGGCGTTTGGCGAACGGGTTGGAGGCGAGGCGCAGCAGGACTTCGACGGCCATTGGCTGGGGGAACTTGGGGGCCGCGCCCCAGCCGCCGTAAGCCCAATCGTACGCATCAATCAGGGACCCGGCGGCTGCCTCCGCGACCCCGGCGTGGAACTCGCCCCCGGAGCCGCCCCAGGAGGCTGTGGTTTGCAGGCGTTCGGCCAGTTGCGCGCCGACCCTGGCGATCTCGTCCCGGCGGTTTTGCCAGGCGTCGGCCAGGCTGGTGAGCACGTCCTTGAAGGAGGGCATGTTGTAGCGGGCGACGGGCGGGAAGTAGGTGCCGCCGTAAAACGGACGCAGATCAGGCGTGAGGAAGACCGACATCGGCCAGCCACCCTGCCCGGTCATGGCGGTGACAGCCTGCATGTAGATGGCGTCCAGGTCGGGGCGCTCTTCGCGGTCCACTTTGATGTTGACGAAGTGGTCGTTCATCAGCACGGCAGTCCCGGCGTCCTCGAAGGATTCGTGGGCCATGACGTGGCACCAGTGACAGGCAGCGTAGCCGATGCTAAGGAAAATGGGCTTGTTTTCGGCGCGGGCTTTTTGCAGGGCCTCCGGTCCCCAGGGAAACCATTCGACCGGGTTGTCGGCGTGCTGGAGCAGGTAGGGGGAGGTGGTTTGGGCTAATCGGTTGGACATGGGTTTTTCCGGTAAATTACGAATAAGGTAAGGGGATTATACCGGATGACTTCCCGTATCCGCCGAGCCAAGCCGAAGTATATGAATCATCATGGGGCGGAGTTTTCTCCGCCCCGTGATGTTCGATCTGTTTTCGGTTTTGGTCGTATCTTAGTGCTGCGCTCCTGTGTCAGCCGAAACCGAGACGAGTACTGCCCGTACCGCCACGCGGTAGTTGTAAATATCGAGGGCTTCGTTGTAGTTATAGCAGGTCAACAAAGTCAGCCAGGAGTAGTCTTCGTGCTTGAGCACAGAGGATGTGTCGAATGGGCTGACATATTTGACCTCGCGCACTTCGTAGACATAGCGTTGACCGTAGGCATGAACGATGACCCGGTCGCCCCATTTGAGGGTGCGCAGGAGGGCAAACGGACCCGGCAGCCCCTCGGAGGTGGTCACGTGGCCGGTCAAGACACTGTTGCCGCTCCAGGAGGGGAAGGCCGATCCGACGAGCCAGCCCGCGCTCGACCCCAGCCAACTGACGTCCCAGGTCCCGTTGGCTTGCGGTACGCCGACGATGGGCATGGTCTTACCTAGCGCGGCGATTTCGAGCGCCAGCCCGTCGTAACTGGCGTAGGCTGATGATCCCGGTTGTTCGGGCAGGGCAGTCTTCCTGCCGGGCGCGAAGCCGGTCTGGGGGAGCTCGGGAGAAGCCAGGTCAATCCTGATGTCGGCGGTATTGTTGGAGATATTATCGGTCGCCGAGTCTGTGGTCAGGGTGACTTTGTTGATGATCGGCGGCTGGCCGGTCGCGTTGACCCTGGCGCGGATGGTGATGATGACGATTTCGCCGGGCGCCAGGTCTCCGAGCTTGACCGTCACCGTCCTGCCGCTGACGGTGATGTCGCCCCGGGTGGCTTTCGCGTCAACCACATCCAGGATGGCCGGCAGGGGGTCTACCACCGTGACGTTCGTGGCGGGCGCATTGCCGTTGTTGCTCACTGTGATGGTGAAAGTGATGATGTCGCCCACA
The DNA here is from genome assembly GCA_002418215.1 of Anaerolineales bacterium UBA5796. GTDB lineage: Bacteria > Chloroflexota > Anaerolineae > Anaerolineales > Villigracilaceae > UBA5796. The sequence goes on along the minus strand of DIDQ01000061.1, from coordinate 39,529 downwards.
CCGGCTTTGGTCAGGTCGGCAGCTTTGAGCACGGCAGGGTCGGCAAAGGAGGGACCCTCGACCGTATCGTCGTCCGTCACCTGTTCGAGATCGGGCGTGATCCCGCTGGCTACGGCGGTGTTGGCGTAAGAGTCCGCCTTCCCGCCCGTATCTGCCCGGGCTTTGAGGGTGATGCTGCCAGACTCACCGATATTCAGGCTGTCGGTCCCCATGAGCAGGTTGATATCGGTATCCCCGTCATAGTCCGGGTTGACCGCGAAATCTGCGCTGGAGACTTTCTGCACGCTGAAGCTCTTGGCCTTGCTGAAAGCCGACTTGAGATCGTCCTTCACCTGGATATTGAGCAGGGTCTGGTTGCCGGTGTTCGTCACCCGGATGCGGTAAGTGATGTTGAAGATGTTGGGGTTGACGAACTCGACCTTGAGGACTTCCTTCACAACCTGGATGGCAGGCTCGGTCACGATCGGCACCGTTTCCGAATCGGTCTGGCTCCCGGCCTCGTTCGTATCCACCGTGACGGTGTTGTCAATATCGCCGTCGCCGCCGCCATTGTCGTCGAGGTCGGCCTGGGTGACGGTGTACGTGCCGGTGTAGACCCAGGTCTCGCCCATATCCAGCAGGTTGTCGCCGTTGCCGGGATTGTCTGCCTGGCGGGTCAGGTCGGCCAGCAGCGGGTCGGAGACGCTCACGCCGGTGAGGGTGACGTTGCCGGTGTTGGTCACTTCGATGGTGTAGGTGATCACATCCCCGGCGGCGTTCACGCTCGTCACATCCGCATTTTTCGTGACGGTGTAGGATGGGTTCTGTGTGATCGGGGTGATGACCGTGTCTTCGCAGGTCGCCGGCCCGGCTGCCGGGCAAACATCATCGTCGGTCACGGCGGCGGTGTTCGAGAAGCTGCCGGCATTCACGTCGGCCTGAGTGACCGTATAGCTGCCCACCAGCACACAGGTCCCGCCCGGCGTAACGCTGGCGCAGGCCTGGCTGCCGGGCATCAGGTCGGGATCGCTCACCACCACATTGGTCAGGGTGATGTTGCCGGTGTTGGTCATCGTGATGGTGAAGTTCAGGTCGTCGCCCACCGTGAGGTCGCCGCTGGTGTCGTTGTCGGTGTAGCCGTCGTAGACTTTATCGAGCGTCAGGGCGGGTGAAGCCGTCAGGACCTGGGTGTCGTCGTCGGGGTCGGTCACGTCTGGCCCGATGGGTGGCGTGCCTGTCACCGTGGCGGTATTGGTGAAGCTGCCGGCGTCAATGTCGGCCTGGGTCAGGATATAGGACCCCGTGAAGGTGACGCTGTCGCTCGCGCCGGGGTCCAGGCTGGGGATCGGCCCGCCGCTGATCGTCACGCCGCCGACCGTATCGGCCAGGGTGATGTTCGTCAGGGTGACGTCGCCGGTGTTGGTCACGGTGAAGGCGTAACTGATGGTGTCGCCTTCGCTCAGGCCGGGCGTGCCGTCATCATCGTTCAGGGCGCCGGTCTTGACCAATTGGATGGAGGGGGTGACCACGTCCACGCTGCTCGGATCGCTGTCGGAGATGTCGTTGTTCAATGGATCCGTGCCCGTCGCGGTCGCCACGTTCACGAAGTCGGCGGCCACGCCTATGACGGTGCAGGTGTAAGTCTGGACTTCGCCCACTGCCAGCGTTGCGAAATTCGCCTCGCAGTCCGGCGCCAACGGGTCGCTTACGGTGACATTGGTCAGGGCTACGTCGCCGGTGTTCTCCACCCGGATGGTGAAGGTCACGTCGCCGCCGTTCAGGACTTGCTGGCTGTCAGCGCCTTCGGCGTTCTTGCGGATGTCTATCGCCGGGGCAATCACGTCTACGCTGCTGGGGTCGTTGTCGGAGATGTCGATGCCCAGCGGGTCGGTGCCGGTCACGGTCGCCACGTTCACGAAGTCGGCAGTTATTCCCATGGCGGTGCAGGTGTAGGTCTGGACTTCACCGGCGGCCAGGCTGGCGAAACTTGCGTCGCAATCCGGGACGAGCGGGTCGCTTACGGTGACGTTGGTCAGGGCCACGTCGCCGGTGTTCTCCACCCGGATGGTGAAGGTCACGTCGCCGCCGTTCAGGACCTGCTGGCTGTCGGCGCCTTCGGCGTTCTTGCGGATGTCTATCGCCGGGGCAATGAAAGTAACGTCCTCGCTGGCAGTGTCGCTGGCGGTGTTGCCTTCCGAGTCTTGCGCTTCGGCGGTGAAGATGTTGGTGTGGGTCGTGCCTGCTGCGCCGCTCAAGGCCGTGGTGTAGTCGAAGGCGCAGTTTGCGCCCGCCGCAAGAACGGTTCCCACCTGGCAGTCCGCGTCACCCGCCAGGATGCCAAACTGGTCGTCGTTCAGGCTGGTGATCGTGGCCGGGACCGTGCCGCTGTTCGTCACGGTATAGGTGAAAGTTACATTGCCGCCCGTCTCAAGGACGACAGTCGGGTTGGCCGTTTTCGTTACTGTGATGGCGGGCAACACGTCTGTGAAGGTCACGACAGCATTATCGTTGTCACTGGCAGGGTTGCCGTTTGTATCCTCGGCGTCAGCTGTAAAAATATTCGTGTGGGTCGTGCCTGCCGCGCCGCTCAGGGACGTGGTGTGGTCGAAGGCGCAGTTCGCGCCCACGACAAGGACGGTCCCTACCTGGCAGTCGGCATCGCCCGTCAGGACGCCAAACTGGTCGTCGCTCAGGCTGGTGATCGTTACGGGGACCGCCCCGCTGTTCGTCACAGTGTAGGTAAAGGTCACGCTGCCGCCCGTCTCAGGCACGGATGTCGGGTTGGCAGTCTTCGTTACCGTGATCGCGGGCTGTCCATCGAAGAAGTCGTTGCCGGTGCTGCTATCGCCCGCGTTCAGGGTCACGTCTATACGGTTGATCCCATTGGCGCTGCCGTCGGCGTCGCCGGTGCTGGCGTAACCGGCCGGGTCGGTCTCGACGACGTAATAGCCGCCTGCGGGCAGGCCGGTGAACTCGTAGTAGCCCGCGCCGTTGGTCGTGGTTGTGGCAATGAAGGTGTCGCTGCTGTCGTACAGGTTGACGATCACACCGGGGATGCCGGGTTCGCCCGCATCGAAGTTGCCGTCCCCGTTCAGGTCATCGAAGACCATGCCGGAAATATTACCGGCGAGGTAATAACCATCGTTGCCTGCATCGGTATCCACACCTGCCACGGCGGTGACGGTGGTGGGATCGGTGCCTTCGGTCTGGGTGTAACCGGCCGGGTAGTCGGGGTCGGTCTCATCCACGTCGGCGGTTGTGCTGCCGGGCGGGACGGTGGCGGTCCAGTCGCCGTTGGCGTCGGTGGTGGCGGTTTGGGTGTTGCCGCTGGCGTCGGTGACGATCACGTCCACGTTGGCGAGATTGGGTTCGACGAGGTCCTGTGTCCCGTTGCCGTTGGTGTCAATGTATAGGTGGCCGCTTACTGTGCCGTTCGAGATGACCGTCACGTCTTCATCGTCTTCGGGATCCTCGCCGGGAGGCGTGCCGGGGTCTTGCGCGGCCAGGCCGTCATCGTCCACGTTGCCGGTCTCAGTAGTCGAAGCAACGGCAGTGTTGTCGTAGACGCCGGGGGCGGCATTGACCAGTTGCAGGGTGACGGTGATCGTCGCGGCCTGCCCGATCCCCAGGGTGTCGGTCCCGGCCAGCAGGTTGGTATCCGTGGCCCCGTCGTAGGCGGGGTTTTCAGTGTAAGCGCCCGCATCAACGGTAGTGACCGAGTACTCGCCCGAAGCAAATGGCAGCGTATCTGTCACTTGCAGGTTGGTCAGGTCAAGGTCCCCGGTGTTGGTGACGATGATGGTGTAGGTCACAATGCCGTCGAGGGTAACGCTTGCCGTGGAAGTGTCCTTGTCAATCGTCAGCGCAGCCAGGGTGACGGTCTCGGTGTCGGTGTTGGATTCGACCGGGACCTGCGGGACGGTCTTCGTGTCGCTGACCGGGGCGGTCTCGTCGCTGTCGGCTGTCGCCGTGTTGGTGACGGAACCGGCTGCCAGGTCGGCCGCCGTGACGGTGTAGGTCGCGGTGCAGGTCATCGCGTTGCCGACGGCCAGGGTCGTGGACGGGCACGAGACGGAGAAGGCTTTGTCGTCCGTTACGCTGATGTTGTTCAGGGCCGTGTTCCCGGTGTTGGTCACTTCGTAGCTATAGACGATCACCTGTCCCGCGTGCGTGAAGGTGCTTGGGGAGGCCGTCTTGGACAGGGTCAGGGAGGCGCTGGCGCTCGACCCGACTGTGGCGCTGTCGGTCACGGGACCGGTCTGGTCGCTGTCTACCGTGACGGTATTGGTCACGAAGCCGTCCGTCACATCGGCGGCGGTGATGGTCCAGGTGGCCGTACAAGTCATCGTCTCACCCACAGCCAGGGTGGTCTGCGGGCAGGATTCGGTCGTGGAGCGGTCGTCGTCCAGGGTGACGTTGGTCAGCGGGATATTCCCGACGTTGGTCACGTCGTAGGAGTAGTTGATGGTTTCCCCGGCGCTGGCGTAAGTGGCCGGGCTGGCGCTCTTGACCACAGTCAGGGCCGGGATGCCCCCGGCGTAGGCTGTGGCCGTATTGGTGACCGACCCGGCGGTCACGTCACCAGCGGTGACGAGATAAGTTGCGGTGCAGGTGGTTGTTTCGGTCGGATCCAGGCTGGCCGCCGCGCCGGAGCAGTCTACGGTGGCTTTGTCGTCAAGGACAACGAACGGGCCATACAGGGTGACGTTGCCGGTGTTTTCCAGGGTGTAGGTGTAGGTTATGCTGTCGTTTTCTGCGTTGTAATAGACCGGGCTGGCGCTCTTGGTCAGGGTGAGGGAGGGGGCCAAGGCCCGGTAGCCGAAGTCGGCGTCGGTGTAGGCCTGCCCGGCGATCACGGTGACGTCCTGCGGGTCCGTGCCGGAGGTCTGGTAGTATCCGGCCAGCACCCCGGCGGTGTCGGTAACGTCCACCAGGTAGCGTCCGGGGACCAGGCCGGTGAAGTTGTACAGGCCGCCACCGGCGGTAGTCTGCGTGCCGATGAAGGTGTCGGTAGCGGGTTCGATCAGGCCGTTGTCGTTGGCATCCAGCCACAGGTCCAGGGTGACGCCGTCAATGCCGGGTTCGCCGCCGTCCTGGAGGCCGTCGCCGTCCAGGTCATTCCAGACGAAGTCGCCGATAGAAGCGGTCAGGGTGACGGTTACGTCTTCGTCGTCTTCGGGGTCTTCACCCGCAGGCGTGCCGGGGTCCTGGATGGCCAGGCCGTCGTCGTCAATCCCGCCGGTCTGGTCGCTGGAGGCGGCCGCGGTATTATCGTAAGTGCCCGTCGGAATGGTGTTCAGGGTCAGTTGGATGGTGATGGTGGCGCTCGCCCCGGCGGCCAGGCTGTCGGTACCAGCCAGCAGGTCCGTGTCGGTGGAGCCGTCGTAAGCGCCGTTGACCGTCAGGCCGGGCGCGGTGACGATGAGGCTGCCGTAGTTCCCAGCGCCGAAGGCATCGTCCAGGTTATCGGTCACTTGCAGGTTGGTCAGGGTCAGGTCCCCGGTGTTGGCGACCACGATCTGGTAAGTCACCGCGCCGGTCGGGGAGACGCTCGGCGTGCTGGTGTCTTTGTCAATGGTCATGGACCAGTTGGGGGCGTAATCCTCGACTTCGCCGTTGCTTGCCAGGCCGGAATAGGCCAGGGTGGGGAAGGTCGGCTGGGAGGGGAAGAGGCGGAAGCGGGCGTACAGGGACAGGTCGGCCGGATCGCCGGGATCCGCGAAGGTGTTCGCCGGGACGTCGAAGCCGAATTGCTGGCCGCTGCCGGTCGTCACCGATTGGCTGAGGATCATCTCGCCGCTGTCGGTGAAGTCGCCGTCACGGTTGAAGTCAATCCAACCGATCAGCCAGCCGGAGCCGGTGACGTTGACTTCGACCGAACCGCCGGAGCCGTCTGCTGCGCCGGAGCCGTCGTTTATGAAGGTCCCGTTGCCCCAGACGCCGGTGAAGGTCACGCCGTCTTCGTCAGCGCCATCGCCCGAGGCGTCTGATGTCGGGGCGCCGTTGGTCTCGGCATCGGGAGCGGTCCCCAGGTACAGGGTTGGCGAGGCGGGGACGATGTGGCGCGGCCCGTCGGGAGAATTGGTCAGGAGGGTCGAATAAGGCGAAGGCAGGTCGCCGAAATCCAGTTGCTGGTTGTTCTTGAAGGCGAAGTCGCGGCCCTCCACGTCGCTGCCGCTGAGCGGGACGACCTGGTAAGCCGAGGTGACATTGACCGCGGTGGGCGTCGCCACCACCTGGGTGGTGGGCGCGCCGACGGCGGCCAGGGTGGTGGTCAGGTCGAGGTAACTCTGCGGCGCGCCGATGGTGACCACGTAGGTGACGCTATCGGTAATGTTGGTGAAACTGTAATCGCCGTTGGCATTGGTCTGGGTGGAGCCGACCTGGGTGGTCTCGCCGGGTTCGACGCTGCCGTCACCGTCGTCATTCCAGACATACAGATAAACGGTGAGGTTCTGGTAGGCCGTTTCGTTCGCGCCCACGCCCGAGGCGTCGGTGTCGCAAACGCCGTCGAAGCCGCTGTTTTCGAGGCAGATGGTGCCGCCCAGGCTGCGGTTTCCGGCGAAGCGGTAGCCGAAGTCCACGGTGAGGCCGCAGTTGGTGCAGGACGGGTCGGCATCGTCGCCGACCTGGGTCACTTCGCTGCCGGAGACGACCACACGGGTGAGATTATCTACCGCCGTATCGTGGGTGGCGTTGTAGGTTGCGACCAGTCCGGCGGGGAAGTCGGGGTCGCTCTCGTCCACGACGACGTAATACGTGCCGTCGCCGACGTTGGTGAAGTAGTAGTAGCCGTCGGGGTCGGTCTCGGTGACGGCGATCACGCTGGAGCAGGCCGCGTCGGCGCACAGGCGCACGGTGACGGTATCGAGGCCGGGTTCGGTCGCCTGGCGGAGGCCGTCGAGATTGGCGTCAACCCAGAGGGTATCGCCGATCACGGCGCTGGGCTGGTAGCCGAAGTCGGCGCCCATGAAGCTGGTGCCGGGATAGATGGCGGTTGCCACCTGGTTATCGCAGGCGGCGTAAAAGCCGGACCACGGTTCGGGGTTGGTGGTGCAGGCCAGCCCGTCCGCGTTGGGGTCGGCGGTGAGCGTCCGGCCATTGACCGGCGACCCCGGGCCGGTATCCACCACGGCCACGTATTTCTCGCCGTCGGCGTCGGTGGGGATCCCGGAGATCAGGTATTTGCCGTCGGCGTCGGTAACGTCCGAGGCGACGAACGTATCCGTGCCGCTGTCGTAGAGGCCGTTGCCGTCAACGTCCAGGTAGAGGTTGACGGTCACGCCGGGGATGCCGGGTTCGTTGTAGTCCTTTTCGCCGTCGCCGTTTGAATCCCAGAAGATGGTATCGCCAACTGCGCCCGGTTTGTAGAAGCCGAAGTCGGCGGTCAGGTCGCTGGCGTTGTTCAGGGTGATGTTGTAAGTCGTAACTGTGCTGGGGGTGACGACATTGCCGAAGGCGTCCTGCGGCAGGTCGGTATCCGCCGCGTCCACAACGACGCGGTAATCCCCGTTGGGCAGGTTGGCGAAGAGATATTTGCCGTCGGCGTCGGTGACATCGCTGGCCACCGTCACCCAGGTCCCGTCGTTGTTGAAATCCACCTGCAAGGAGACGGTAATGTTGGGGATGCCGGTCTCCAGCACCCCGGCCTGGACGCCGTCGGCGTTGCTGTCGAACCAGACGGTGTCGCCGATCGAATAGCCGCCGAAAGGCTGGTAGCCGAAGTCCTGGGTGAGGTCCGAAGCCGTGCCGTCAACGGAGGCGTGGCCTAGGCTGTCACATTCGACGCAAGCGCCGCTCTCGTCCGGATCTGCGGTCTGGTACACCTTCGAGGCGGGGAAATCCGGGTCGGACGTGTCGACGCGCACGGTGTAAGCGCCGGCCGGCAGGGCCTCGAACAGGTACTGGCCGTTGGCGTCGGTCACGTCGGTGCCGACCAGGTCGCCGGACAGGTCGTACAGGCTGACGGTCACATTCGGGATGCCTTCTTCGCCGGCATCCTGGGCGCTGTTCCCGTTCCAGTCGAAGTACAGGGTATCGCCGATGGACGAGGTAACGCCGTCCGGGGCGCGGTAGCCGAAACTGACATTGGTGATGGCGTTGCTGCCGGTGATCTGGCCGATGAAGGTGGCCGCGTCCATGTCGTCGGTCACGGCGTTGGCCTGGCTGTCGCAGACCGTACACACGCCGGTCTTTTGGTTGGGGTCGCCGGTCTGTCCGGTATGGCCCACGATGGCGCTGTCATCCACCACCACCCGGTAATATCCCTGGCGCAGGTTGGTAAACGAATAGGAGCCGCTGGCGTTGGTGTAGGCAATGCCCATCACCGTCCAGATGCCGTTTTCTGTCTGGCAGGTGCTGACGCTGCCGGTGATGAGATTCCCGCTCAGGTCTTTGCAGGCATACAGGGTGACCAGGGTATCCGAAATGAAGGAATCGCCTGCATCGTATCCGGTGCCGCCGGCGCCTCCCTGCCAGCCGTTGTTGTTGTCGTCATCCCAAACATAACCGGATATCGAGCCGGTGGCCGCGGAAGCGACAATTGTCACTGTGGCCGTATCGCTGACCGGAGTGTTGGCCGGGAGGCCGTTTGCGAACTTGGCGTTGGCGCTGGTGGCTGTATCCACCGAATTGGTGGCGATGGCCAGCGCTTTGAACGTGACTGTGACCGGTTTGGTCTGGCCGGGGTAGACCGGGCCGACGTTGCTCCAGGTAAGCACGCCCGGCGCGCTGCTGGTCACAGGCGGGGTGGCCGCCAGGAATTGCAGTACCGCGGGATCGTAAGTATCGGTCAACGGGACCGGGTTGAGGATGGTGGAGTCGTCACCGCCGCAGGTCTGGTTGGTGGTGATGATGAAGCCGGCCGCATCCAGGTCGAGGTCGCCTGAACTGCCCGGCCCCGATCCCTTGCTGGCGGTCACCTGGAGTTCGGTCAGGTTGTTGATAAAGTCAGCGAAAGTCCAGGACCGCAGCCCGGTGATGTTTTGGGTGATGGTGTATTGGTCGCCGGCCGAGCCTGTAAAGGTGGTGCCGCCGGTAAAGTTGTAGGCTGAGCCGAGCGGGCCATCGGCATAATAGACCTGGACGGCGAACGTATCCAAGGCTTTCAATTCGTAGCGTTCGCGGAGGTGGAATACGAATTGCACGGAAGTGATATTGCCGCCCATGTTGCCGATGTTGAATCCGCTCAACCCCAGGGTGTCATCGGCATTGGCCAGCACAGAATATGAGTATTGCTCGTCCGGTTTGCCCAGCGCAAAATTGGTAAATTGCCACATGGTATTGGCGTTGCTCCCGCCGGGCGGTATGGCGCTGGAATCGGGGTGGGCGATGCTGCTCCAGACGTTGTAGGTACATGCGCCTACACTGCCATCGCCGTCTCCCGGCAGGTTGTTGGTCACGTCAATGGTAAACGTGACCGCGTCGTTTACATACACTGTCCCGGCGGTTTGCAGTTCCTTGTTCAGCGATAGCGCCGGGGCAAAGCCAAAGTCCAGGCCGGATTGGGTGACGCCGACAGCCGAAGCGTGGGTTGGGTCGAGCGCAGCGGTGCGGGAGGCTGGGGTGGTATTGGCGTACCCGGTGGGGAGGTCCGGGTCGGTCCTGTCCACCGTGACGACGAAGTAGCCGTCCGGGAGGCCGCTGAAGCTGTAATTGCCGCTGGCGTCGGTCGAGGCCGTGCCGTAAAGCATGTCCCCGTCGCCGTCGCCATCGGAATCGAAGTACAAGGTGACGGTGACGTTGGGGATATTCCCTTCGCCGGTGTCCTTGATGCCGTTGGCAAACTGGCCCGCGCCGCCGCCCGTATCGCTGAAGACGTTGCCGCTCAACGAGTTCGGCCCGGTGACGATGGTGGTGTGGTCGTCCTCGATGAAGCAGCCTGCATCGCCGAGCTTGGCGCAGCCCGTGTTTTCGACGAGCACGGTGTTATTGGACGAGATGTAGCCGGATGGGACCGACACCTGGAAAGTCACCGAACCGCTTTCGCCGTTGGCAACCTGGTCGTTGCGCACCCACTTGAGGTACGTGGTCGGGTTGGGAGAGCCGGTCGGCTCGGTCGTGGTCCAAGTGATGCCGTCCGACGGGTCGGTATCGGTGGAGTAGAAAACGGTGTAATCGCTGGGAGCAGGCGTGACGCCGGCTGCCGAACCGGGCACGTAATAGGTCCCGGACGGGATCTGGTCGAAGACCGTGAACGCCGTGCCGAGCATGGGATCACCCACGGTTACGGCCAGCGGGCCGGCCCCATCGGGGTCCACGTTCGTATAGCTGAGGGTATAAGTGACAGGGTTCCCTTCGGCCACCGACACCGGGCCGTTCTTGTCGAAGGTCACTTCGGATTCGACCGATTGCAGCGGCGGGATGCCGTAGCCGAAGTCGCCGTTGAATTTTTCATTGTCGTAGCCGGAAGCCACTTCCTGGTAGGGGGTCAGGCCGGCGGTGCAGGCCCCGTCCAGGGCGGCGTATTCGTAGAAGACCAGGCCGACCGTGCCGGTGTTGTCGGGGATGCCTTCGAAGTAGAGTTGGTCCTCGAACGGGATCAGGTACTCGCCGCCGCCGACCAGTTTAACGATGACCAGGCCATAGGTCCGCACGAGGCGGAAACAGCCGGGGTCGTAGGCGCTGGGGATGCCGACGGGTTGCAGCCAGGCGTTATGGTCCGGCACCAGGTCGCCGTTGTTGTCGAAGCCGAAGCCGACGTTGCCCAGGTCGTACCAGATGCCCTGGGTCCTGACCGTCTCACCGGGGTAGGCCGTGTTGCCGCCACCCGGCGTGAACGTATCCCAGCCCAGCACGGCGGCGATGGCGTCCAGGTATTGCTGGGGCACTTTGTTGTCGCCGTTCGGCCAGATCTTGTTGGCCGCAGCCGAGATCTCGTTGCGCATGGTGACTTTGATGGTCGCATCGGCCAGGAGGGGCGAGCCGCCGTCATTCGCGCTGACCCAGAAATCGTAGTTCAGCCACAGGTCGTCGTCCGGCTTGATCCCGCCGGTGACGGTCGGGCCGGTATTGTTCGGGTTGCCGCGGCGGGGATACGACACCAGCCAGTACTGGGTGGCGCATTCACCGGGCGGGATGGAGGGGATGTAACGGGTGGCATCTGCCAGGCCGGCGCTGCCACCCTCGTGGGTGAGGGAGTACAAGCCGGTGCCGGCGATGGATGCCGGCAGGAATCCCGGATCGGAACTGTTCCGGGTGGGATAAATGCCCGGCGTGCTGGCCGAGGGCGTTACTGAATTGAAATCACCGATGTACATATAAACATCGGTGAGCGGGTTGGCACCGTCGTTACAGAATTCTGCCGCCAGGGTGGCCGCTTCGGGCGCGTAGGTGGACGGGGATTCGACGTTGGAATCCACCACCAGATTGTAGGCCGTGATGGGCGCGATCCGCAGGTCGCCATCCGGGTTGGCCTGTAATTCGGCTTCGGATAGTCCGGCTCCAGGCAGGAGGGACCCGGCAGCCCGGATCACCTCAACGGGAACGAGGGAAACGATAAATACAGTGAGAACAAAGAGGGCCTGAAGCCTCGCGCCCAACGAGCGCGACTTGAAAAAAGAAGCAGTTTTCCTGTTGGGTTGCATATTCCTCCACCATCGGCCCGAGTACCGGGCTTTAATTTAAAATAGCGAAACAAACCAAAAAACGGCCGGTTTCGCTACTAGCTCGCCAGAATTCCACCCTGCTAAAGCAGGAGTAAGCGACCAAATCAAAATTCTGGTTCAACGCTTCCGTTTGCGCATCGATTCACTATGCTTTGAGCAATTTTATCCCCCTTAAGTACCAGCGTCAATCTTGACACCGAAAACATGCCTATCAATTCTGCAATGCGGGCAAGACGCTTCAAATCAGACAGGTGTATTTCATTTCAGTTGAAACAACCGCCCCGTCGGCTCCGGCTTTGCAGCGGCAATGACAAATGGCAGCAACTTTTTCAGGCGAATCGGACAAATATGGTATAATTACATTAGAACATTTATTCGGTATTTGCGCCAAAGGAGTTGAAAATGGCTTCCAAAGTGATGGTCTTTGTCGGCACCCGCAAGGGCGGGTTCGTGTTCAGCAGCGACGCCGGACGCAGGAAGTGGCAGGCCAGCGACATCCAGTTCAAAAGCTGGAACGTGATGCACATGCAGCTGGACCCGCGCGACCAGCGCCTGCACGCGGCCGTCAGCCATAATGTCTACGGTCCCACCACCCACTATTCGGACGATTTCGGCCAATCCTGGACCCAGGCCAGGGAGGTCCCGGCCTTGCAGCGGGCCTCCAAATCGGGCAAGCCGATCGCCACGCCGGAGGAAGCCGAACTCGCCATGGAGGGCAAGCGCCCCGAACAAACCGGCCTCGAGAAGCTGATCAAAGTCTGGAACATCACGCCGGGGCGTCCGGGCGAACCGGGGGTGCTGTATGCCGGGGCCGAACCGGCCGCGCTCTTCAAATCCACCGACCGGGGCGAGACCTGGGTCCTCAACGACGGCTTCTTCGACCACCCGCACCGCGGCGACTGGTTCCCCGGCAACGGCGGGTTGTGCCTGCACACCATCCTGCTCGACCCGGCCCGGCCGGAGCGGATGTACGTGGGAGTCTCGACCGGCGGCTGCTACCGCTCGGATGACGGCGGCCTGACCTGGACCCCGTTCAACAAAAATGTGCGGGCCGATTTCATGCCCGACCCGTTCCCCGAATACGGGCATTGCGTCCACAAGATGGCCCTCCACCCGTCCGCCCCGGAGGTGCTCTTCCAGCAGAACCATTGCGGCGTCTATCGCAGCGACAACGCTGCCGCCGACTGGATTGACATCGGCGAGAACCGGCTGCCCAGCCGTTTCGGGTTCCCGATCGCGGTCCACCCGCACGACCCGCGTACCGTTTACGTCGTGCTCGAGGAGAGCGATGAATACCGCATGAGCGTTGACGGGCGCTTCGCCGTCTGGCGCAGCCGGGACGCGGGCGAGTCGTGGCAGCGCCTGACCGACGGCCTGCCCGAACGCGCCCACCTCGTCGCCCTGCGGGATGCCATGGCGACCGACAGCTTGGAAGATGCCGGGATCTACGTCGGCGCCAACACCGGCCAGTTGTTCTACAGCCGCGACGCCGGGGATTCCTGGGAACTGCTGGCCGATTATTTGCCCGGGATCCTGTCGGTCGAGGCAGCGGTCGTACAGGTTTGACGCCACCCATGCGCAAAGAATCCGACTCCCTCGGTGAAGTCCTCGTCCCGGAAAATGCGCTCTACGGGGCGCAGACCCAACGCGCCGTCGAGAATTTCCCCGTCTCCGGCCTGAAACCTTGGCGGGCGTTCATCTGGTCCATGGCGGTCATCAAGCAGGCCGCGGCCGATGCCAACCATGACCTGGGCCTGCTGGACGCCGAACGCGCCGAAGCAATTCGTTTGGCTGCCCAGGAGGTGACCGCCGGGAAGTGGGATGACCAGTTCGTGGTTGACCCGTTCCAGGCCGGGGCGGGGACCAGCCACAACATGAATGTCAACGAGGTCATCGCCAACCGGGCCACCCAGCTCATGGGGGGCAAACTGGGCGAGTACCGTGTCCACCCCAACGACCACGTCAACATGGCCCAGTCCACCAACGACACCATCCCGACCGCGATTCGCCTCGGGTGTCTGTGGCGGCTGGATGAGTTGTCCTCAACGATCCAAAATCTTGTGGATGCGTTCGCGGCCAAAGCTGACGAGTTCGACGACATCCTCAAGTCTGGGAGGACCCATTTGCAGGATGCCGTGCCGGTGCGTCTCGGACAGGAGTTTGGCGCGTACGCCCGGGCCGTCCAACGCGACCGCGAGCGGATCCGGGGGGCGGCTGAGGGGCTGGGTCGCCTGGGTATCGGCGGCACGGCCGTCGGGTCCGGGTTGAACGCCCACCCGGAGTACCCCGCCCGGATGGTGGCGAAGCTGTCCCAAATCACCGGCTTCAAATTATCCGGGTCCGACAACCTGTTCGAGTCCATGCAGTCCATGGCCGACGCGGTCGCCTTTTCGGCCGCGCTCAAGACCCTGGCCCTGACCCTGATCCGCATCGCCAACGATTTGCGGCTGCTGGCTTCCGGCCCCGCCACCGGCCTGGACGAAATCCGCTTCCCGCCGGTGCAGCCGGGGTCGAGCATCATGCCGGGCAAGGTGAATCCCGTCATGGCCGAGATGCTTGACATGGCGATGTTCCATGTGGTCGGCTGCGACACGGCGGTCGGGCTGGCGGCCCAGGCCGGGCAACTGGAACTGAACGTGATGATGCCGGTCATCGCCCACAACCTGTTCGAGGCGATGCAGGTGATGACCGGCTCGATCCGCGCTTTCACCGAGCGGGCGGTGCGCGGCCTGAGCGCCAACCGCGAAAAGGCCGAGGGCTGGCTGGCGAAAAATGCCATCGTGGCGACGGCCCTCAATCCGCTGATTGGCTACGCCCGAGGGGCCGAACTGGTCAAGGAAGCCCAGGCCCGCAACCTGACCGTCCGGGAGGTGGCGCTGGAACAGGCCAGGGGCGGGCGGCTCACCCACCGCGAAAGCGGGCTGCCGGTGAGTGAGGCCGAAATCGAACGCGCCCTGGGCGACCTGCGCCGCCTGACGGAGGGGGGAATTGTTTAGCCGGGCAAGAATCAACACCTAAGCGCGAATTATTGGGAAAAGTTAGCGAAAATCAGCGTAATTCGCGGCCAAAAAACGCCTCTGTAACCGACCCTTCGCTCGAACTCTAAACTCGAATAAAAAAGGATGCTCTGGAGAGCCTTAATTTTGTAGGCAGGCCGCGGTGTGGATTCCGGTCAGCGCCTCCCAGAGGGCGCGGGCCATCCGCTCGCAGGCTTCGACGGCCCGGGCCTGCTCGTCCGCTGGCAGGGCATTGATCTGGCGCAGGAGTTTTTGCGCCTCGTGCCAGTTGGCGCTGTGGACCTCGAAATAGGGTTCGACTTCGCGGGGCAGGCTGTAATGGGCCTTCAACCCGCTGAGTTTGGATTTGGCCGTGGCCGGCTGCTGGGCCTCGAAGGCGTACATGGCTCCCAGGGCCGAGGCGGGACGGCTGAAAAGTTCCCCGGCCGTGGCCGCAAGCTGGCGGGCCTCATGGACGGGGGTCCCGTTTTCGGCTGCGCCCAATGCGGCGGTAAAACCCTCCCACATTTCAGCATGTTCGCGTTCTTCCTCGGCAGTTTCGGCATCGTGCAGGGTTTCCCAGCCCTGGGAGAGCAGGTTGATGAATTGCCCGTATTCTTGTGCGTAGACTTTCAGAGACTCCACCGGCAGGGTCCCGGCGCTCCAGGCCTGGTAAAAGGGGTGCTTGAGCAGGTCCCATTTTTCAAGGATGGCGTCAAGCTGTTGTTTGATACTCATAAACGGCTCCTCTCTAAATCGGATAAATATTATCCAAATATAATCCGAATCAGAGTGGAGCGCAATGCAGAAAATGGGAAAAAAAGAGCGACTTACGTCGCCCTAATCAATTGAAACCGTCCCGAAGGTTGCCGCAAAAGCAGCAGCCTCTCTCGAAAAACCTTCGGGACGTTCATCCTTACAAGAATTTCGGAGAATTATCGGACAGGAATTACCTGATTTTCTCTTCGACCGCTTTGGCAACTTTCCCCAAGGCCCCGGCTACGCTGTCCCGATCTGGCAGGCTGCCCTGGGCCAGGTTGGGGCGTCCGCCGCCGCGCCCGCCGATGGCGGTGATGATGTCCCCGGCTTTCAGGCCGCGCTTGACCAGGTCTTCGGTCAGCACCGAGATGACGGTCGTCCCTGCCGCCAGCACGGCCGCGCCGCTGCTGGGGAATTTCTCGCGGAACCTGTCGGCCAGGGCGCGCAATGTATCCACGTCGGCGTTGGGGATTTCGGCGGAGAGCACATGCACGCCGTCCACCGTTTGCGCATTGGCAAGTTGCGAAATGAAAGTCGTCAGGGCCACGTCCCGGCGCAGGCTGCCCAGTTCCTTGCGCAGATCGGCCATTTCGTCTTGCAGGTTTTCGACTTTATTCGGGATTTCCTCGACCGAGGCTTTCAGCAGGCCCGCAGCCTGTTTCAGGGTCCTGAAGCGCCGGGCGATCAGGTCGTAGGACCCTCGGCCTGTCACCGCTTCGATGCGCCGGATCCCGGCTGCGGCCGATCCCTCGCTGGTGATCAGGAACGCGCCCACGTCCGAGGTGCGGTCGAGGTGGGTGCCTCCGCACAGCTCGTAGGAATATTTATCCTGTTGCTCAACGAATGAGGTCGGGTGGGCCGCGGCGATCTCACCGGAATGTCCTGTATCCAGGGGCGCGATGGTGATCGTGCGCACTGTTTCGCCGTATTTTTCGCCAAAGAGGGCCATGGCCCCCTCGGCGATCGCGTCGTCGCGGGATTTGAGCTTGGGCAACACTTCCATATCGGCGGCCACCGCCTCGTTGACGATCCGCTCGACGCGCTCGATCTGTTCCTGGGTCATGGCTTCGGGGTGGGTGAAGTCGAAGCGCAGGCGGTCGGGCGCGACCAGCGACCCGGCCTGGCGGGCGGCGCTGCCGAGCACCTGGTGGAGCGCGGCGTGCAGCAGGTGAGTGGCGGTGTGATTGCGCATGATGTCGCGGCGGCGTTGGGCATCCACCCGGGATACGACCTTGTCGCCCAACTTCGGCGCACCATAAGCGACGTAGCCGACATGGACGATCCCGCCGGGAGCGGGCTTGCGCATTTCGGTCACGTCAATGGCCCAGGCCACGTCGCCTTTTTTGTCGGGTTTGGCGGTGATGACGCCCGTATCCGAGACCTGGCCGCCGGATTCGACGTAGAAACCGGTTTCGGGCAGCAGCACTTCCACGTAATCGTCGGGGTAGACTTCGTCGAAGAATTTGCCGCCGTTGTAGAGCGCCAATACCTGACCTTCGAAACTCAACAATTCATAGGGGTTGTAGTGGACGCCTTCGGGGCCAAGCTTCTTGTCGCTTTGCAGGGATTTGATCTTCTGGCTCCAGATTTCGGCATCTTCGCCGCCGAGCGGCCCCATGGCCTTGCCGCCGCCGGAAGCGATGCGGTGCTCGTCCATGGCGGCGCGGAACCCGGCCTCGTCCACGTCCAGGTCTTGTTCGCGGGCGATGTCGCGGGTGATCTCGAAGGGCAGGCCGTAGGTGGCGTACAGGTCGAAGGCTTTGTGCCCGTCGAGGATGCGGGATTTGGCGGCGGCCAGCCCATCGAGTAGATTCTGCAAATGAGCGGTACCCGTTTCGACCGTCCGGGCGAAGCGGATTTCCTCCCGGGTCAGGTTGTCGAGGATGGCCGTTTTATTCTTCCCAAGCTCGGGGTAGAACCCGCTGTACGTCTCGATGACCTGTTCCGCAACCTTCGCCAGAAACGGCTCGGTCAGGCCGATCTTGGTCCCGAAGCGGGCGGCGCGGCGGATGATCATGCGGCAGACGTAATTGCGGCCCACGTTGCCGGGCACCACACCGTCGGCGATCAGGAAGGCCGCCGAGCGGGTGTGGTCGGCGATGACGCGGTAGGGGGTGAAATCGGCCAGCATTTCGGTTTGGGTGTGGCCGGTGAGGTCGCGCAGCACTTCAAGCGGCTTCTCGAACAGGTCGGTTTTGTAGTTCGAGTCGACATCCTGCAAAACTGAGACGATCCGCTCGAAGCCCATGCCGGTGTCCACGTGGGTGGCAGGCAGGGGTTCGAGTTGGGTCGGGCTGAGACGGTTATATTGGATGAAAACCAGGTTCCACAGTTCGAGGAAACGGGCGCAGTCACCGTTGACGCCGCAGACGTGGCCGGGGACGTTTTTCATGTTGCAATATTTCTCGCCGCGGTCGAAGTGGATTTCGGAACACGGACCGCAGGGGCCGGTCTCGGCCATTTCCCAGAAGTTGTCCTTGCGCCCGAAGTAAAGCACCTGGTCTTCCTGGAACCCGGGCTGGGCGCGCCAGAATTGGGCTGCTTCCTCGTCTGTGGGCACATCCCCCTTGTCATCCTTGAAGACGGTCGCCCAAAGGCGGGCTTTGGGCAATCCCCAAACGTCGGTGAGTAATTGCCAGGCCCAAGTGATGGCTTCTTGTTTATAATAATCGCCGAATGACCAGTTGCCGAGCATCTCGAAGAAGGTATGGTGGGTATCGTCGCGGCCCACGTCATCGAGGTCGTTGTGCTTGCCGGCCACGCGCATACATTTTTGTGAGTTTGCCGCCCGGGTGTAGGGGCGTACCTCGGTGCCGAGAAATACGTCTTTAAACTGAACCATACCCGCATTGGTAAACAACAGGGTGGCATCGCCGCCCGGGACCAACGAGGCGGATGGCACGAACGTATGTCCGTGCTCGACGAAGAAGTCAATGAAGGTCTGGCGGATCTCTGCGCCGGTAAGTTTTTTCTGGACCATTCGAACTCCGTGGGTGTTTTAGAATTGGGGAATTATACTCGCATTCAAGCCGGGCCGATTCGCGTTTGCCGGACAAGACTTCATATCGAGAGGCAGGCACTGTGAGATCGCAACTTAACAGAATTGATAGTGAATTGTGACCCAGGTAGAATTGACAAGACCTAACTTTCATATTTATGATGGTAAGTGAAGCGGTTATCGCGACGAATTCTGGCCTGCCCAGAATCCAAATATGTAAAGGAGTTCTGCAATGAATAATTTGAGGATGAGGATCTTTTCTGCTCTTGCAGTGATGGCTTTGCTTGTTATGACCTTTCCTGTGACGGATAAAGCCAGCGCCCAGGACGAAGTCATCGAAGAATATGTGCCTGGCGAGTTGATCGTCGGCGTCAACACAGATAGCAAGGATGAAACCCTGAAATCCCAAGGTATCAATGCGTTATCGGCCCAGATTGGCGCCGAAGTTGCCGATGCCGCGATGGACCAGTCGTCTTTCCTTTTCCGATTCAACAGTGATGAAGAAGTTGAACGGGCAATCGAATACTTGCAGCAGCAACCCTGGGTTTCATTTGTGGAACGCAACCAGGTCTCGACTGTTGCGGAGGCTTTCCCGGCGAGCGAAGGAGTTACGCCCCTTTACAACCCGTCAGACCCCCAGCGTTTCCTGGAATGGCAGCTCAATAAGATCATGTATTATCAAGCGCCAGCCCCTATAAGCACCAAGGTCCCGTGCATCGTTGTGATCGATTCCGGCGTGGATTACAACCATGGCGATCTCAAAGGGAAAGTGTACAAGGGAAAGGACTTCGTTTCCAACGATATGTATCCGATGGATTTCTATGGTCGTGGCACCCACATGGCAGGCATTGCCGCTGCCAAAACCAATAACGCTATCGGGATTGCCGGTATTTCCCCTCTCAGCAAAATTCTTGCGGTCCGCGTGGTAAATGCCAGCGGGACAGGAACAGCCTGGAAAGTTGCGCAAGGCATCCAATGGGCGAACAACGCCGGGGCTGCCAAGTGCGGCGGCCAGGCGCCAAAGATTTACGTGCTGGGAATAAGTTTTGCCAAACGCAGCGCTGCGATCACCAAACAGATCACTGCCGCCGCAAACAAGGGCCGTCTCGTCGTTGCAGCAGCGGGCGACAACAATAAATCAGCCAAAGCCTGGCCTGGGGCCGAACCGAAGGTGTTTGGCGTAGCCGCAACCGAAGAGAACGACCGGCGGACCTGGTTTTCGAATTTCGATACTAAAACTGTTCCCTGGGTGGATATTGCTGCGCCGGGATATTCGATTTACTCAACAGTCAACGCAAGGAAATATGACCTTATGGATGGCACAGCCATGTCGGCCGCGGTTGTTGCGGGGACTGCGGCCCGGGTGTGGTCGAAATATCCAAATTTCACTTTGGCCCAGCTGAGATCGAAGTTGCAAAGCACAGGTGATCCCGTTCAGGGATTTCCGCGGGTAATCAAGCGCGTTAATCTATACCGCGCCCTGGGCGGGGTAAAAATTACCTTGCAAGGCAGGGTCTTCAATGGCCCCGCTTCCGAACCAATAGCCGGCGCCAAAGTGGTCGTGAAAAACCTGGCGACGGGTAAAGTCGTGTGCTCGGTCACCACCAGAGCCAATGGGTATTATTCCTGCTTGGTGCCGAAAAGCACCAAGTTTAAAGTAACGGTGACAAAAACCGGATATCGGAGTCAAACAAAGACGGTTTATCTCGGCACCAAATCAAAGCTGAACATAAACCTTGCCTTGGCGAGCAACGCCGCCGGGAGTTGGGAAGTTGTAATTCTCTGGCAGGGATGGCAGCCCTATCAGTCGCTGGGTCGCGAAATGGATCTCTGGCTGGTTGAACCTACGACCCCCACCTGTTACTCGGCATGGTTGGGTAACAATTTCAATCTTAATGTCACCACCGGTACAGACTCGTTCAAGTTCGGCCAGTCGGAAGGTATCATCGTCAATGAGGCGGAAGGTGGCGTGATGGATGTTTGGGTCAGCCTTTGGGACGGCAACCCGTCCCCATGGGGCGACTCGCGCATCACGGGTTCCGGCCTGGAGGTGGTCATCTATCACAACAATGCCTGGATTGGACGCATTTTCGTCCCTGGGACCCCCACAACCCTTTCCAGCGACAACTGGTACGTCGGGCAGATTGACCTCGACAGCGGGACATGGACCAAGGTCAACCAGATCAAGACCGATGCGCAGGTTCCGTCTTGTATGACCAAGTAATCAGGTGGGCGGAACATTCGGGCTGTCTCGAAAGAGACAGCCTTTTTTATTCTGCAAAACCATCTCCTTCATGGCCTCAAATTGCGCCTTTTATCGCAACATAATTCGTAATTTATGGCCGGGGCGTTTTATAATCCCGACATGGAAACTTCAAAACCCTTTCTCCGCTGGTTCCCTGCAATTCTGATGATGGCTGCTATCTTCGCTTTTTCATCCATGCCGTCAACCTCGTTGCCGAGTTTTAGTTACGCCGACCTGTTGGTAAAGAAGGGGGCGCACATGTTGGGATACGGCCTGTTGGCAATGAGTTATTTTTACGGGTTTGGGGGGATTCCCGGACGCAATGCTGGCGAATTTGGCAAAATGAAAACGGCGTTCGCCCCCGTTGTCCTGGCCTGGTTTCTTGCCGTGCTCTACGCTCTGACAGACGAATTTCATCAATCCTTCGTGCTGGGGCGTCACGCCAGTCTTGTGGATGTAGGTGTGGATGCCGTCGGCGCAGCCGGGATGCTCTGGATCTACAATTTGTGGCAAAACCGTAAAGCCGAAAGAACTATTTGACTGCCGCCTCTAACATCTTTTGCCCGATAAATTCAGCCAGGTCCGGGCGGTTGGCTTCGAGCACTACAGCAATGGCCAGGGGAGTCCCTTGCCAGTTTACGGTTGTCCCGGCCAGGTACCAGGAGAAGATGTTGCCATCACGCCGGGCCTGGCCGCGGCACTCCCAGAAATTGGTCTTGCCGATGACCAGTGCTTCGGTTACCAAAAGCGCGTCGTTTGCAGGCAACACTTCGATTGCGCTCGAATTCGGCGGCAGGATGACCCATCCTTGAGGGCGGATGTTGACGGCTTGGGCGATGCGCGCCGCCGGACGAATTCCATCCCCACTGAACGTTGCCGCGGCAAGCGCCATTTGAAGCGGGCTGACTAACAAGCTCTCATCGCTTGGGTCGGAGGCCACGGCAACCGGCATTCGAAGGTCGGGAGTTTCGTAGAGGCCAAGCGAAGCGTGAATAGACCGGATTTCTGTTTCGGTGCTGACACCAAGGACATTCAAGATTGGCGTTAGCGCTTCTCCTGGCGGATACTGTCCCTGGGTGGCGCGGTTGAGCAGCGGCGCGGACGGGGAACCTGCCACCGTTTCGCCGATTTGATCCAGCTGATTGGGATCATACGAAGGATGTGACGCCATCGCCAAAATCTCGCCGTTTTCTGCGTTAAGCAGGACGACTGCCCCGGTCCTGTCGCCGAGCAATTCATCTGCCCGGGTTTGCAGGACCAGGTTGATGGTCAGGCGGACGTCCAGGCCGGGGGGCGGCGTACCGTACAGCATTTGGTTCCACCAAATTAGTCTTGTCGGGTTGCCTTGCAGCCCGCGCAAATAATTGTCGAGGCTGGATTCAAGTCCCGCCTGCCCGAACGATGGATGGGTGTATCCGGTGATCGGCGCCAGGTCTGGATAAAGGTAGGTTCGGCGGTAACTGCCCGATTCGCCGAGCGTGACTGTGATGGGGGTATTGTGTTGATCGAACAGGCTGCCGCGCATCACGAAACGATCGGCAATGGAGCGGCGGGCATTATCGGTGCGGGAGAGCAACGCCGGACTGCGGACTACAGCCCACCAGCCGTTGACCAGGGCTGCGGCGAATATTCCCACCCCCAGGATGACCGGGAGCAGTCGGTAAGGCTGGGTGAAGGGCAGGGGAGCCGGTTCTTCCTCTTCGGTGAGGCTGATTTGCACCAGAATGAGGACTGCCAGGAACGAGACTACCAGGGATGAGCCGCCGTAGGATACGAAGGGAAGGGTGATGCCGGTGAGGGGCAGCAGGCGCAGGTTGCCGCCGATGATGAGGATGCTCTGGGCGGAGATATACGTCGTCAACCCGGCGGCCAGCAGGCGCTGGAAACGGTTGGCGGCAGAGATGGCAATGACCATGCCCCGGGCAGTGAAAAGCCCAATGGCGAGGAGCAGGCCCAGGGTCCCCGCGAGACCCGTTTCCTCAGCTATGGAGGCGAAGATGAAGTCCGAGTGGGCAACCGGCACGAGGCCTGGATTCCCGATCCCCACCCCGCGTCCCAAAATGCCGCCGTTGGCTATCGCCAGCAGAGATTGGACGATCTGGTAGGAGCGCCCGCTGGGGTCGAGCCAGGGATTGAGCCAGGCGTCAATCCGCAGGCGGACAACGTCAAAGGCGAAATAAGCTGCCAACCCGCCGAGCAGGATCAACGCTCCGCTTGCGATCAGGACCCGCTTGCGCCCCGAGGCAAAGTAAAGGCTGCTGGCATAAATGAAAATGAAGACCGAGGCGGTGCCGAGGTCTCGTTGGACGAACAACAGGAGCAGGGCGATGCCCGTCAGCAGCACCGTGGGAGCGAGCAGTGTGAAAAGGCGTAGTTTGAGCGGCATCCGGTCTGCCAGGTAGGCAGCCAGGTAGACGACCAGCAACAACTTTAGCGGCTCGGACGGCTGGAAATAGAACCCGCAACACCCCAGCCAAAGGCGCTGGCTGCCGCCCATTGGATTAGTGCCGAAGATCAGGGTCAGCGACATAAGCAGCAGCCCGCTGACCAGCCAGACGTATTTGTAGCGCCTCAAGGCCCGGAGCAGCCCCGGCTTGCGTAGTCCCAGGTAAATGAGGAGCGCGCACAGGACCATCCAAACGGCCTGGCGCAGCCCAAAATCGGGCAGCAAACGCCAGATGGTGATCAGGCCCCAGCCGCTGAGCAGGGCCGCGACTGGAAGAAGGTAGGGGTCGCTTTCGGGGGCTTTTTTGCGGATTTGCCAGTGGGCGAGGCCGAAGGAAAAGCACCAGCTTGCGAATCCCAGCCAATGCGTCCAGCGGTAGGCGACATCCCAGGTGCGCTCCCTGGCAGCCGGCGAAAGGGTCAGGACGAGGGAGTAGGTAAAAAGGAAAACAGCCGCCGTGATCAACAGGCGGCTTTGTAACTGGATACGAGTGGGAGGAGGCTGAAGTAACCGTTGCACGCTTAGGGCAGGTATTTCCTGACCAACAGGTCGAGTTTTTGACGGGTATTGGCCGGGATGGCTTTCCTGTTGGTGATGAGGGCGTCAGCCAGGGCAGAATGGCAATCGCAGTGGATTTCCTGGCCCAGGCTGCGAACCAGTTCTCTTATGGATTCTTGGGCGAGTTGTGTGTTGCGTTTCAGGGTTTCGACGACCAAATCAACAGTTACCGGCGCTTCACTAATGTGCCAAACGTCATAATCGGTCACATGGGCCATGACGGCGTAGCACATTTCGGCTTCGCGGGCCAGGAAGGCCTCGGGCGAAGTGGTCATACCGATGATGGACATCCCCCATGAACGGAATACCTGGGATTCGGCTTTGGTGGAAAAGCGAGGCCCCTCGATGGTGATGAATGCACCGCCCGGGTGAACCGCGCCGCCGGAAGTTTTGATCGCCTTAACCAGGCTGGAAGAGAGATCACCACAGAACGGGTCTGCCACGCTAATATGGGAGACCAACCCATCGGTAAAAAATGTAGTCTCGCGGCCTTTGGTATTGTCGAAAATCTGGTCGGGGACAACGATGTGGCCGGGAGCGTAATCTTCTCGTAACGAGCCGCAGGCGCTGATGCTGACCACCCGTTCCACGCCGAGCATCTTGAGCGCAAAAATATTGGCCCGGTAATTGATTTCGCTGGGAGATATGTGATGCCCGATTCCGTGCCGGGCAAGGAAAGCCACGCGCTGGCCTTCGAGCGTGCCAACCGTAATCGGTGCGCTGGGATTACCGAAAGGTGTAGACAGGTCCTGTTCGTTGATTTCTGTCAGGCCGTCCATGGTGTACAGGCCGGAGCCGCCAATGATGCCGAGGGCGATTTTTTCAGTCAAAGGATTCTCCTAATCCAGCTCATCAATCCGGGCAGGGATTTTCTGGGTCGGTGGATTGATACCTTCCATCGCCAGCCCGATGGTGAACATCATCGAGCCGCAATCGACCCTGTCGCCGGAGACGACTACGGTTGGGGTATACAGTCTTTCCCGATTCAGGAAAGTTCCATTGGTGGATTGAAGGTCTTCCAACCACCATTGACGGTGGTGGTAGGTGAGACGCGCGTGCCGGGCCGAAAGGGTCTCATCATCTGCGCGGACATCAGCGGCCAGATCCCGCCCGATCAGAATTTCCGGTTGGATGAAGTGACTGACACGCAGTTCTTCCCGCGCCGGCCGGATGTTGAGGCTGATCGTCGGGATCTTGCGGTTGGCGAGCAGGGCGCTTTGTTGTAAAACATCCCTCCATAATGCCCAGAAAGCCCAAGCTAAAAATGCGTAGATGCTGGCTGTTATCAGCAGCCGCAGCACAAAGAGAACCGGGCCGCTCATTCTTTTTCTTGGTTGTCTTCATTATCCTTGAAGACGGCGGTCGGCCTTTCACTGGATGCCGGTGAAAGTGGGGCGGTGGTCATCCGGTCGGTGCGAGGCGGAGGGTTGTCCTGCCCGAAGATAAGCGGTACACCTGCCATTGAGATCACATCGCCGGGGTAGAGCACTGTCTGGTTGGCGCGCTGTCCATTGACGTACGTCCCGCCGGTGGAATTCAGGTCGAACAACACGAATCGGCCCTTGATGGAGCGCAGCTGGACGTGGTTGCGCGAGACGCGGGGATCGTCAATGACCAGGTGGTTATCCATCCGCCGGCCGATATTGATGACCGGTTTATCAAGCGGGAATACTTTGACCCCATCCACGATCAGGAAGGCATTACTCGGCATCGGCAGGGTTTGGGAATCTTCGGGGTTATCGCCGGATGGCATCCCTTTTGTCTCAGCAATATTTTCCACTGAATGAGAGGCCAGGATGCGTAATTCATCTACCCCCAGGGTGGCGTCGCCTGCAATGGATATTGAAGGCCGGGTTTCCAATTTTAGCCCGGCGTCGTCCGCAGCAATGTTGACGATGGCTACGATGGTCTCCATCAATTTCGGATCGGTCTGCCAGTCTGCAACAGCATCCGGATGGACTACCAAAGTGTACACATTCGGGATATTTGGGACCCCATCCTCTGGCGACGTAAACCCATCTGATATGGCGCTGATCAATTGATTGGCGAGCATCTCTTGCGGCGTTTGCCCAGGCAATAAGGCCACCAACTGCCCTTCAATCAGGGCGCGGATGCGCTTCTCGAGTTTGTCCAAGGTTTCAGGAATAGGCATAATGGATCCACCTGCTAAGGTAGCATTATTATACGAGATTGAGGATGGAATATGCAAGGTTTGGAGGCTTTAAAACCAAATTGCACGGAATGAATTTTGACAACCGTGCAATTTTGAAGCAGTGTTTCTTCCGTACTAAAGCGCTTGTTTACAATTAGGGCATTGTTTGTCTTTTGCCTGCACTACAAAGCCACAGTTTGGACAGGCGCGAGGCTGGGAATTGCCCAACGGCGCCCCACAAGCAATGCAGTTGCTTTCGCCCACCGGGTTGGCAGTCAAGCAGTACTCGCATGTCAGCCGGATCAACCTGTCTGAAAGCTGGTGGCCTGCCTTCAATGCTTGCATTGTCGTCCCGACAACCTGCCATATTTTTTCAGTAAGTTGCAGGTTTTCGATATCCTGGGCAAGATCGTCGAGCCGGCCCAAGATATTTAATGGGTTTCGCAAAACCGAAAATGCAGTCTGGCCGAGACTGGCAGCCACGCCCAGCCAGGCTTGTTGGCCGAGCTGTACCAGTATTCCATCGGCATGTTTTTGAATGTTGATCGTCAATGCGGTTTGCCCGCCAGACACTGCGCCCGGGCGGGTCGCTACCTGGACAGCCATATTATTGCCATCGCCGATGATTTGGGCGCGCAAATTGCCGCGATTGAACTCCGCCATAAGGGCGCGAGCCAAGTCGCTGGGGGTTACGGGGCCGTGATAAACTCGTTGTTCCATAGTTTTAGATTATAATCGCCTTTGCTTCATTTACGGCGAAAGTACCCGAAAGATGCTAATCCGACCTCGAAAACTATTCTTGTGGACCGCGATAACTGTGGCTTTCATCCTGATGATCGCATCCGCAGCGCCCGGGACAATGGTCCTGGCCCAGCAGCCGACCGGCTCGGTCCCCACTGTAACCGGGACTCCCACCGGCCCGACCGTCAAAGTGATTTATTCGGAACAGATCAATGTGCGTTCCGGGCCAAGCTCCTGGCTCTACCCGATCATAGGCGTTTTATTGCCCAATGAAACGGCCCCCGCGCTTGGGCGTTCACCAGGCGGGGACTGGATTATGATCGAATATCCGGGTGTCCCTGGCGGGGTCGCCTGGGTCTATGGCCCGCTTGTCTTCCTTTCTCCGGGCACACTGCCAATCATTGACCCGCCGCCCACGCCCACCCCGCGCACAACGGCGACCCTGGATCCCACGCTGGCCGCAGCTTACGAGACTCCCCTCGTTCCAACGCGCCTGCCCACCTTTACACCGCCGGCCCCGCTCACTATCCCAACTTATACTGATGCGCTACCGGCTGGTAACGCCTCCCGCATCCCCACCGGTCTGCTCATTGTCGCTCTGGGGTTGGTTGGCCTTTTCGGCGCGTTCATCTCCTTTTTACGCGGACGATGAATCTTTGATCCCCCTTCATATTTGAATTGACAGCTATGGCAAATAAAAAAGCCGGTTGCCCGGCTTTTTTATTTGCCATTATTTATTAGTTGTTGCAAGCGCAGGAACCGCCGCAACCACACTCACCGCTATCGTGACTATGGCTTTCACCTCCGCCGCAGCCACATGCGCTGATGTTGTTCGGGTTGTTGATCAGGAAACCCTTGCCCTGAGGACCATCTACAAAATCAATGCTTGCGCCGCGCAGATAACCGATTGAAATGTCGTCAACCGCCAATTTAATCCCGTGGGCTTCCATGGTCAAGTCGCTTTCGAGGAAGTTGTTTTCGAAAGCCATACCATATTGCACCCCACTGCATCCCCCACCTTGGACGAAAACACGCAACCCGAATCCATCCAGTTGGCGATCTTTTAGTAACTCTCGTACAGCATCTGCCGCTGCCGGAGATAAAGTAACAAAGTCGGTTCCGATTTGTTCAAGCATGTCGACCTCCTTGAAGTTATAACTCTAAACTGGACAAATATTATCAAGAATGTTATTGTTTGTCAACTCAACGGTTAATCGTTAATCTGGAAGAGGGCGAGAAATGACTCGCCCTCTTCCTTAATTACCGGTCGGCATCCGCTGTTCAAGAGTGCGTTCAAGGATATCTTCCTGCTCACGTACCTTACCCTTGGCCCGCTTCGACTTGATGTTGACGTTGCGATTTTGGTCTTTAGCTTTTTCGAGCGCCTCGCGCCAGGCGATTTCCATGGCGGTCAATTCGGGTTCTTTCGGTTCATTATCAACTTCAGCCATTTCGGCGAATTTTTCTTTGCGCCCCTTGCGTTTCGGTTTAGCCTCAACGGCTTCTTCCGGCTTGGGAAGGATGGCTTTCATGCTCAAACGTATCTGTTTCTTCCGGCGGTTGACTTCCAGGATTTTAGCCTCAACCTCGTCACCTTCTTTGAGCAATTCCGAAGGATTCTTGATATAACCATGGGCGATCTCGCTGACATGCACCAAGCCGGGACGTTCCCCGCCGATATCTACGAATGCCCCATAAGTCTCCAGGCGGACGACTTTGCCTTTTACCACCATGTCTGGCTGCATCTCGCGCCATTCCAGGCCGAGTGGCTCGATCATGGTCAGTTCGATCCGGTCTTTCTTCACCCGGCGGACCCAGGTTGTCACCTCTTGCCCGACGGTAACCACATCTTCCACTCGATTGATGGGGTCTTTTTGCAGTTGCGAGATGTGGATGACCCCCGGCAAACTTTGCCCGATATCCACGATGATCCCTGCCAAAGAAGTGCGTACAACCTTCCCTGTAAATTTTTGTTTGACTTCTATTTCGCTGGTCGGCGCGCTAATAGTTGTATCCATAGTCAGTTCTCCTGATGATCGTTTTCTGGGATAATGCCGAATGCCGATTATACCCCCTTAGGGGGATAGCGTCAAATAACAGATTCGAAAAACAAAACCAGGTTCCAAAAAAAGAAACCTGGTTTCCGCGATATACTCGACCTTGGAGCCACAGATGGGATTCGAACCCATGACCTGACGATTACGAATCGTCTGCTCTACCAACTGAGCTACTGTGGCTCGGCGGCGGGGATTATACAGTATTCCCCATGATTGTGCAAGTTGGCCCATCAGGAGAGCGAAGTGCTGCGGATAGCCATGATTTCGTACCACACCTGCCCGTTGGCAACCCTGGGGGGGAAGGATACGGGCGGCATGAATGTCTATGTCCGGGATGTTACCCGTCAGTTGGGGCGGATGGGAATCCACGTGGATGTCTTTACCCGCTCGCAGGACGAACACGTCCCGCACGTGCTGCATGACCTGGGGTACGGCAACCGCGTCGTCCATGTGCCGGCAGGCCCTGAGGTCCCGTTGGCGAAGCGGGAACTTGTCGGGCACATCCCGGAATTCGCGCAGGGCATCCTGAATTTCGCCGCGGAAAAATCCATCCATTACGATATCATCCACAGCCATTACTGGATGTCGGGGATTGCAGCCGAAGACCTGAAACGGACATGGGGTATCCCGGTTGTACACATGTTCCACACCCTGGGCGAAATGAAAAATCGGATTGCCCGGAATGAAAGCGAAAAAGAAGGCGCCTACCGGCTGGATGGCGAGCGCCGCGTCTTGAAAATGGCCGACCGGATCGTGGCGGCCACCCTGGCCGAGCAAGCCCAACTGCAATGGCTCTATAAAGCAGACCTCGGCAAGGTGGTCATCATCCCGCCGGGCGTGGATATCAGCCACTTTTACCCGATCCCCCCGGACGAAGCCAAGCAGTTCCTTGGGGTGAAGGCCGACGAACGCATGGTGCTTTTTGTAGGGCGTATCGAGCCGCTCAAAGGCGTTGAGACGCTCATCCGTGCCATGTCTCGGTTACGGATGACAGAATTTACCGGCCAGCGCCCGGTACACCTGGCGATCATCGGCGGCGATCCGTATGTCAGCCGGGACGAAATGACCGGCGAAATGACCCGCCTGCAAGCCCTGTGCCGCGAGCTGTGCATGGACCGCATGGTTTTGTTCCTCGGCAAACGCAGCCAGGATACCCTGCCGTATTACTATTCCGCTGCCGACCTGTTGGTGATGCCCTCGCACTACGAGTCCTTCGGGATGGTCGCCCTCGAAGCGATGGCTTGCGGCACACCGGTTATCGCTTCGCAAGTTGGCGGGCTGGCTTTTCTCATCCGGGACGGCGTGACCGGTTTCCACGTCCCGGACGGGGAGCCGGATGCCCTGGCCGAGCGCCTGACCACCCTGCTCTCCGACCGGCTCCTTCTCCGGACGATGGGCCAGCGGGCCGTTGTCCACGCCCGTGACTACGCCTGGGAGCGGATCGCAGACCAGATCGTCGAGCTTTACCGCACCCTCCTGCCCGTCGAAACGGACGGATGACGGCTGCATCTGCCTTTACACAATCTTCATATTGACTTTATTGGTTTTTCGCACATTGGATTTACACTCATCTCGAAATTACAAACGAACTCATACCCAGGTAAAGTGAACCATGGCTAAAATTTTAATCGTTGATGACGAACCCAGTATTATCAATCTGATCACCGCTTACCTAAAACCCGAAGGCTATGAAGTCTTGACCGCCTCCGACGGCCTCTCAGGGTTGAAAACGGCGCGGGCTTTCAAGCCCGACATCATCCTGCTCGACGTGATGCTGCCCGGCATGGACGGCATCGAAATCCTGACGCGCCTGCGGCGCGAAACAGACGTTTACGTGATCATGTTGACTGCCAAGACCGAGGAAACCGACAAGGTGATCGGCTTGACAGTCGGCGCGGACGATTACGTGACCAAGCCGTTCAGTCCGCGAGAACTGGTGGCGCGTATCAAGGCTGCCCTGCGGCGGATCCAGGCCCCTGTTGCCGGGGTGGGCGAGGTCCTGTCTTTCCGTCACCTGCGCATGGACATTGCCGCCCGCCAGGTGAGCGTGGATGACCAGCCGATTGACCTGACTGCCATCGAATTCGACCTGCTGCGCGCCCTGGCTGAAAACCGTGGCCGGGTGCTGACCCGCGAGCAATTGCTCGACAAAGTTTGGGGAGGAAGTTATTTCGGTGAGATGCGGGTGGTGGACGTCCACCTCGGCCACGTCCGCCAAAAGCTGGGCAACCCCGACCTGATCTCCACCGTACGCGGGGTCGGGTATCGCTTCGAGGATGAACCGCTATGATGGACGCCATCCAAAAACGATTCAGTATCAAACTCTTTGCCTCGTACCTGGTCGTGATCCTGGTGCTCATGCTGGCCCTTTGGGTCGTGATCACCCTTACCGCTCCGGCTGCCTTCAGCCGCCATCTCGGATTGATGGAACAGATGATGTCGGACAGTGGCGGCATGATGATGGGGCAGGGCGCCGGTCGTGGCCAGGGACAGGGCCAGGCCCAGGTGGCTACTTTCTACGATAATTTCCGGGCTTCCCTCAACGAGGCCTTTATACTGGCCGGCGGCGCGGCCGTCTTGCTGGCCTTGATTGCCAGCGCCATTTTCAGCCGGCAAGTGGTCCGCCCACTTCGGGCCATTTCCGATGCCAGCCTGCGAATTGCAGATGGACACTACGAAGAACGCGTCGAAGCCGATTGGGATGACGAGTTCGGCCAATTGGCGCACAGTTTCAACCAGATGGCCGAAAAACTCGAACAGGTCGAAGTCCGCCGCCTGCAATTGATCGGCGACGTATCCCACGAATTGCGCACCCCGTTGACGGCCATCAAAGGCTCGATGGAAGGCCTGGTGGATGGAATCCTCCCGGCTACGGCAGAAACTTTCGAACAAATCCATCACGAGGCCGACCGCCTCAACCGCCTCGTGGACGATTTGCAGGAACTTAGCCGGATCGAAGCTGGAGCTGTGGAAATCAACCTGGGCAAAGTGAAATTGACCGATCTGACCCAGACATCTGTCCGCATGATGGAGCGGCAATTTGCCGATAAAGGCGTCTCCCTGACCACCAGTTTGCCTGCCAACGTGAAGCCGATCCTGGCTGACGAGGGGCGCACGCTCCAGGTGTTGATCAACCTGCTTGGCAACGCCCTGCGCTACACCCCCGCAGGCGGACGGGTAACTTTGTCTGCCGAAGTTCACGCCAGGGAGATGTGGGTTTCAGTGCGGGATAGCGGAGTCGGGATTCCCCTGGAGCACCTTCCGCATATTTTCGACCGCTTCTACCGCGTCGATAAATCTCGCTCGCGGCAGTTGGGCGGCGGCAGCGGCATCGGCCTGACGATTGCGAAGCACCTCGTCGAAGCCCAGGGCGGCCGCATCTGGGTGGACAGTGAAGGGGAAGGCAAAGGCAGCGCCTTCACCTTCACGCTGCCTCTGGCGGTTTGACTTTTTTACGGAATCGGCACGGGGGTAAGCACAGAGCCGGGGGGCGGCGCGAACAGGCCGATGTCCCGGCAGGAGGGTTCGCCCTCACGGGCGAGTAAAACGCCCTCGGCGGCCACATCCACCTGGATCGGAGTCTCCTCCTGGTAGGTGCTGTCCACGGTGAGTTTGAGCACAACCTCATAACCGCTCTCCAGCAGCGGCACGCAGACGGTTTTGTCCGGGTGGGGGCGGCCTTCGTCCAGGGCGAACAGGGTAGCGCAGACGTTCGTCAGGCTGGCGCCGGTGGTGTTCCTGAGCCGCACGTAAGCATTGGTCACTTCGCCCATGCCGTGCGTGATGTCAATGCTGGTATTGCAGCCGAGCACTTCCACGCTGAACGAACCCGGGGTCGGGGTGGGCGTGGGGGTATCGGTGTTGGCAGGCGTGACCGTCAGCGTTTCGGTGGCCGTCGCAGGGACCACCGCCGTTGGCGAGCCGATCTCCGGCGTGGACGAGAGCGTCGGCGTGACCAGGCGCGGCGTCGGCGTGAAGACCAGCGGCGTGGGGGTCGGGAACGGCGAAGGGATTTCGGGGATTTCGATGGTCCAGCCGCTGCAAGATGTGAGCAAGAACGCCAGCAAGAGCGAAACAGGCAGGGATTTTTTCATTCTGCTCCAAATTATAACTGCCCGCTGTCGTCCCAGTTTTCCAATTGCCGCAAATAAGCCGGGTCTTCGTAACGGCGCAACTCGAACGCCCCGGCGTAGGCGGGCAGACCCCGGCCGGTGATGTGCGCCGCCAGCAGGTTCCCCGCCCCACAGGCCGCCATGATGCCGTAACCCGACAGCGCCCCGATCAGGTACGCCCCCTCCACCGGCGTGCCGCCGACCAGCGGGCGGTTCTCCCGCGTCCTGGTGTAATACCCGCCGTCCAGTTGCGGGCGGGGCAGGCGGCCAAAGTAACCCCTCAGCGCCGGGATCATGGTTGCCATGCCGCGCAGCGCAATTTCGGGATACAGGTCGTCCAGCGGCGGCGGCCAGGCGGGCGGCATCGTCTTGGTCTGGTATTCCCACAGCAGCAAAATTGACTGGCCGCTGCCTTCAGGGCGGGTGTGCGCCCCGGCAGGGAAGGGCAGCGTCAGCCAGCGGGTCTCGGGGTCTTCGGCCAGGCCCGCCCGCTCGTCCGGCTCCCAGGGCAGGGACTGCGGGTCTTCCAAAATCAGCAGCGGCGCGTCCCGGTTCACCGCGCCGAGCGGGTCGTTGAAGGCCACCTTCAGGTGCAGCTCGGTGAACACGGGTAAGTCCAGCCCCAGCAAAGCCCCCACATCTTTCAGGAACGGCCCGGCAGCGTTGATAAAGATTGGGGTGTGGATGGCCTCCCCCGTACCCAGGCGGACGCTTCGCACCCGGCCCCCCTCCGTTTCGACGCCTGTCACCCGTCCCGCCTCGAACCGGACCCCGTGCCTGCGTCCCGTTTCGAGCAGCGTCATCCCCAGCTGCTGCGCCGACAGCCACCCCGCCCGGCGGACGTGCAGGGCCGCCGCGGCCTGCTCCGTCAGGCAGGGGAAGTGCTTGCGGATCAGCGTTCCGCCCAGCAGCAGGTCGGCCCCGTTAGGCTGGTCGTGGAACCCCTCGGCGGGGGCGGGGCGGTAGGATGAAGCCTCAGGGGTGTGGACGCGCAGGGGCCCGGCGCCCAGGTTCGAGGTCCGTTTGGCCCGCTCGATCATGGCCGGGATGCGCCCCTGGTCGGCGGTCATGTACAGGTAGCCGCGCCGGTTCATGTGGAAGGCGTTCCCGGTCTCGTCGGCCAGTGCTTCCATCAGGTCAATCGAACGGTTCATCAGGGCCAGCATTTCGGCGTCGGGCCACCAGTTGCGGTAACACTCGGTCGAACGGTCGCTGGTCAGGCTGAGCGGGGGGCGCTCGTCCACGAGCAGGACGTCTTCGACCCCGGCCCGGCTCAGGTAATGGGCCGCGCTGACGCCGGCAATGCCGGCGCCGCAGATGACGACTTGGGCAGTTTTGGGCATGGGAACTCCTGGGTAAGATGCCCCCATTATAGGCGAGTTCGGGTTTGGTGGGTGACGTTTGTCAGGTGACAATCACTTTAGAAGTGACTGTCGCCTGACAAACCTGATTTTGCCCTGGGGGATATTGGTCTTTTGCCCTGATGAAAAATATTTTGAGCCGGGCAAAAGCCAAAACCACTGACAGTAGATTCTTAATCTACTGTCAATAGATTGCAAAATAACTGACAGTAGTTTATAATTTCACTGCCAGTAGTTTGCAGTTTTCCCCGGTCCTAAGCCGGATTTCCCCTGAGGAAAAATTTTTTGCCCCAGGGAGGTTCTCTGGGAATTGCCGTGATTCTGAACACGGATTACACGGATTTCACCGAATCGCGGAGAAAGCCTTTGGCGCTGTGGTCATTAACGGGAACGAGCCTGAACGCGAAGCGCACGAAGGCTCTCAAAGGGGAAAAGGCGCACTGTCGGACGCGCTTTTCCTTCGTCTCCTTAGGAGTCGTGCAAAAATAACTTCCGTTTTTCGCTCGGGGTGAGCGGGGCTAAAGCCGCCTGCTCAGTTCATGGAAGTCGTTTCGACAGGCTCAACGCGCCGCCTGCGGACTAGCATCGCGAGTCGGGTTTAACCGACTTTCATGAACTGAGGCAGGACTTTAGTCCGACGAACACAGGCGAGAAGAAATCCAGAATCGGGAAGTTGTTCTTACACAAGCTCTTAGTGTCCCTTCGTGTTTCAAAGGTTTCCCGTTGAAACGGGAGACCCCAATCTATGTAAAATCTCCGTGCGCTCTGTGGTAAAACGGGGTTTCACCCCAATCAATGCTTGTAATCAACAATTTTTCAACAGGAGAAAACAGACATGGCTTCCAGAATCAGTGCTCTCAACCATTACCGCCCCCGGATCAATTACACCGGCACGGTCCAGATGCGGGACGTGGTCCAGCGCATCGCTGACCGGACCAGCCTGAACGAGGGGGAGATCGTGCTGGTCTTGCTCGAACTGCGCGATACTATCAGTTACTTCAACCGGATGGCCATGGGCGTCCGGCTGGAGGGGCTGGGGACCTTCCTGCCGAACGTCAATTACAAGGGCGATTTCGACGTGAAGTATTTCATGGACGCGGGTCTCAAGCGGTCGCTCAACCGACCCCGGACCAATCCGCACGTCCTCAACCACCAGCACATCGGCAAGAGCGTGGACGAGATCGTAGTCCTCTGGAACGCCGAGCATCCCGATGACCCGGTAGAGTAGGCGGGTATAATCCAGCCCTGTGGAAACCTGGCTTGCCGCGCTCGTCCTGTTCCTGGCCGCGTTCACCCAGAGCCTGTCGGGTTTTGGGCTGGCGCTGGTCTCGATGGCGCTCCTGCCGGCCATTGTGGGCATCCAGCTGGCGACGCCGCTGGTGGCCCTGGCGGCCATCGTCATCGAGGTGGTGCTGCTCCTGCGTTTCCGCCAGGCGCTGGATTTCCGGTTGATTTGGCGGGTGGTGCTGGCTTCCATGATCGGCACGCCGGCCGGGGTTCTGTTCCTGCGCGGCGTGGATGAGCGGATCGCCCTGTCCGTGCTGGGGGCCGTGATCGCCGGTTACGCCCTGTACGCCTTTTTCGGCCTGCGCCTGCCGGAGTTGAAAAACCAACTCTGGGCCTGGCTGGCCGGTCTCCTCGGCGGCGCGCTGGGCGGGGCCTACAACACTTCCGGCCCGCCGGTGATCGTCTATGCAGATTGCAGCCGCTGGCCGCGGGAAACGTTCAAGAGTAACTTGCAGGGCTATTTCATTATCAACAGCCTGACCGTGCTGGCCGTCCACCTGGCAGGTGGGACGGTGACCGGACAGGTCTGGACGTTGTTCTGGCCGGCGCTCCCCGCCATTGCCCTGGGACTTTGGGCCGGACTCAGTCTCGATCACCGGCTCGACCCCCTGGCGTTTCGCAAGGTGGTGCTGGCGCTGCTGGTGGTGATGGGGTTGCGGTTAATTTTTTAACCGCAGAGAAATGCAAATAAATTGGAAGGGCTTATCTCCGGTTTGTTAAATCAAAAATGACTCCCAGGAGTCATTTTTTGTGAGCATCAATTCGTTCAGTTGAATTTGGCGTTCAGTTCCGCCTCGGAGGGTTCGACCAGTTTCGTCCCGTCGGGGAAGATGATGGTGGGCACGCTGCGGTTGCCGCTGTTGACCTGTTTGACGAATTCGGCAGCCTGTTTGTCCTGGTCTACATTGATTTCGAGGACAGCGATCTCCTTGCGCTTGAAGAAATAACGCGCCCGTCGGCAATCCGGGCACCAGTCCACGCTATAGACGACGATCTGGCTGGGGGACAGGGTGTAAAGGTCTTGGTCGCTCATTTTCGCTCCTTGAGGCTACTTTGAGGATGTTATCACAAATCGGGCAACGAAAATTCACGTTTTACGCAGGACATTTGTCACTACGATGGCGCCGATGGGTTGGCATTTACGGCAGCTCTACACAATTCCCCGACTCCTCGATCATCGAATGGTCCGGGTTGGCGACCAGGGCGCATAGCTTGGTGGCCCCGTCCGGCCTGTCGGACTGGAAGTAGCCGAGGAACGGGCTTGGCCCGCCGTAGACGATCCACGAGCCGGGGTCTCCGCCCTTGTCCGGGTGGGCCGTGTCGAAGAAAAAGTGGAGGTGCATGCCCGGCACCTGCGGTGTAAAGTTGAATGCCTGGTAATCGGTGACATAATGTCCCTGGTCATCAACCGTCACGCTGGTGATCTGCACATACGGGCCGGACGGGACGTTGGCTGACGCGGTCGCTTCGACCGGCGTTTGGGCCGGAGCAACCGCGTTCGGCGTTGCTGAGGCTGGCTGCGTCCCCGACCCATATCCAGGGAAATTACATCCTGCCAGGGCGAGGAACAATAGCGATGTAATGATCTGGCATGGTTTTCTTCGAAGCATGGCAAACTCCAAACAGGCGGGTTATGAGGGGTCAAGGAAGTTCGAGGGTAAATTGCGCGGCCCAACGGATCGTGTCGGTGAAGCCGCCTTCGTCCACGAAGGCCAGGATTTCGACGAAGTATTTCCCGGCTTCGAGCATGGGGCCGTCGGCCCAATAGTATACGTTGTTTTTCAGCATCCAGGGGTTGCAGGGCTGGTTGCCGCCGAAAATGCAGTAAGCAGAGCTGTTGTCAATACTGGCAAACACTTCCGGCCCGTTTTCGTTATCGCGGGTGACGTTGAACTGCACCCGGAGCACGTTGTCGTTTTGGGTCAGTTCGTCCCCGTCCAGGGTCAATTTGAACTGGATGAAGGATCCCTCGGTGACGATCACTTCGC
This sequence comes from Anaerolineales bacterium UBA5796, assembly GCA_002418215.1. GTDB lineage: Bacteria > Chloroflexota > Anaerolineae > Anaerolineales > Villigracilaceae > UBA5796. The sequence goes on along the minus strand of DIDQ01000061.1, from coordinate 2,244 downwards.
AGCCGTAGACACTATCGGGGTAACAATTGCCTTCGGGATCGGAGCTTTGGGCGCTCCGGGGCAGGCGCGGGGGCGGAGGCGCCTCCACCTGGACTTTGGGCAGGCTGTTCAGGTCGAAGTTGCAGGAGATGTAGGCCGACCCGGCCGCGATCCAGCCGCCGGGACGGCTGCCCTCGGCCTCGATCAGTGCCCAGGTCCCGCCGGGGACGCCGACCGGGTAGTAGCTGGTCGGCTGAACCACAGCATCCTTCTGGATGACGCCGATGGGGGTGTGGTAGGCCAATCCCGGCCCGGTGCGGATGTTCAAATCCTGGACGATGGCGCATTGGTTGACCTGCTCGGTGGGGGTCGGCGGCGTTTCACCCGGCGGCGGGGTGGGTGAAGGTTCGGAGGTCGGTTCGGGAGACGGGGTGAGGGAGGCTTCCGGGAATGGGGTCGGTGTTTCAGTGGGCGGCGGTTCCGTAGTCGGGGCCGGGGTGGAGGGGAGGGCGCAGGCCAGGGCCGCCAGGAGCAGGGCGGCCCCCGCCAGAATAATCGGGTTGGGTTTCCGGTTCATTACTGTTCTCCATTAAAAATCTCCAATTGTGACTGGACATCCAGCGCATAGGGCTGGCAATACAGGCCGACGATCTGGTCCCGGATGATAAGGTCGGGAGTGTCCTCGGCCTGGGCAATGCACAGCTCGTAAGAGGCGAGAGCCTTTTCGTAAGCTTGTTTGGCTTCGGGGTATTCGAGGGCCAGTTCGTGGGCGTATCCCTGCCACTGGTGGGTCTCGCCGAGATATTCGTAAACTTGCGCCAGGTAACGGCGATGGGACTCGTGTTCCCGGACGGAGGCTTCGAAGGCCAGGCGCGCCCCATCGAGCAGGGCGGCGGCCTGGTCGAGAGCGGGGAGGGCCGCGGGCGCGTCCCCGCTCAGGGCCGCAGCCGTGCCTTGCAATTGGTAAGCGTGACCGAGGGCCATGCGGGCCACGTCGGCCACCGGGTTGCCGTATTTGACGGGATCAGGTTCCAGGTCCAGGGCGCTCCGGTAGGACTGGATGGCCTGGGCGATAAAATCCAGGGTCTGAGGGTCGGGCGGCTGCCCGGACGCGAGGGCCTCATCCAACAGATCGGCGGCGCGGTCGGTGAAGACGCTGCCCAATCCGATGTAAGCCCGGGCGTAGGAGTTATCCAACTCAATGGATTTCTGGAAGGCGGCTTCGGCGGCCTGGCGGTAGCTCTCACCCTGACCCGGAACCTGGTTCGCCAGGAACAGGCTCTCGCGCCCGATGAAAAATTGCGCCACCGCCGAAGCCGGGTCGGCCTGGGCGGCCTGCTCGAAGGCTTGCAGGGCCTGTTCCGGGTTGCCCAACTGCACCTGGGTCAGGCCGAGGGCCAGCCGGGCAATGAGCGCCGACTGTTTTTCGAGTTCGGCCTGCACGCTGGGGCCGGGGTTGGACAGGTCGGCGATGCGGATCGGGCGGCCGGGGGCGTAGCTGCCCTGGATGTCCTCGAAACGGTATTCGAACTGGGGGGCGACGTAGAAGCCGAGCGCCAGTTCGGCCTGCGAGCCGGACGGCTGGATGACGCCGAAATAGATCAGGTTGGCGTTGATGGCGGCGGCTTTGTCCCCGGCCTCTGTCGAACCGATCAGCCCAATGCGGGTGCGGTCGAGCGGCCCGCCCTTGCGCGGCCAGATTTCGACGTTGGGATCGGTTTGCAGGCTCTCGCGCAGGTAGGCGACCGCCCACCCGCTGACCTGCTTCCCGGCGTCGGAAGTATTGACCTGCCCGTCCAGGGTGATCTCACCGAAATCAGCCACGGCCACGTTGAAAATGCCGTTCATGCGGGAAGGGGCGAAGAAGCCGTTGAACCAGAGAACCGCGAAAAGGCCGAAGACGAGCAGGACAGCCGCGCCGCCCAGGAGGAGTTGCGTCCGCCGGGCGAGCCTCAGACGTTGGGACTGGGCGGCCTCCCGACGGGCGTTTTCCAGGCTGAGGTCGAGGTAGTCCCGTTCGGCCTGGGTGATCCACTCCGGGCGGGATTGGGCCAGGGCCTGTGCCCGCTCCAGGCGCACGCCGCGCAGCAATGCGCCGGGGTCACGGTCCAAGATGCGCCATTGACATTCGGCATCGGCCAGCCGGGCGCGCAGGAGCAGGTCGCTGCGGTTTTCGTCCAGCCAGGCGCGCAGCCGCGGCCAGTGGCGGATGATGGCCTCGTGGGCCACCTCGACCGTCTGCCCGCCGCCGGGAGCCTGCCCGGT
>DIDQ01000060.1 GCA_002418215.1 Anaerolineales bacterium UBA5796 | reverse complement strand
CCACCCGCCCTTCATATTCGACGAAGAGGGGAATTTTCTGAGGCCCGAATACCCCTTTACGCTAGAGGATGACCGCTATTTCATCTCGCCGCCATCCAAATACCGGGATGGATACCAGGCCCAACTGGCGTATGTCAACCAGCAAATCCTGGCTATTGTGGACAGCCTTCTGGAAAATTCTTCGACCCCGCCTGTCATCATCCTTCAAGGGGATCATGGACCCGGCATCTACGTGGATTACCTTTCGTCCGATAACACCTGCCTCTTCGAGCGCTTCTCGATCCTGAATGCTTATTATTTGCCGGGGGTCCCGCGCGAGAAGGTCCCGGCGGATATCAGCCCGGTCAACACCTTTCGGATGGTTCTAAACGAATACTTCTCCACCGGCCTGGAATATCTGCCGAACAAGTCGTATTTCTCATCTTATTTCGAGTTTTACGAATTCGAAGATGTGACTTCCCGCCTCAACGGTCCATGCCAAACTTCCGGCAATAAGGGGCAGTAACCATGTCCAACCCCTACTTCATCACCTTCGAGATCATCGCCTACTCCCTTTCCGCCCTGTGTTTTGTCCACGCCTTCAAGAACGGGACGGGGAACGTGCTGCGCCTCATTACCGGGATCAGTTTCGGCATCCTGCTCGAGCTGGCGACCATCCGCCAGTTGAACGCCTACGAGTATGGCATCTTCCCCGTCATGGTCCTGGATGTGCCGCTCTGCATCGGCGTTTCGTGGGGTTCGATCCTGTACAGCGCCATGGAATTTTCGGACGCCTCCAGCCTGCCTTATTTCCTGCGCCCTGTGCTCGACGGGCTGCTGGCGCTGAACATTGACCTGGCGACGGATACGATTGCCATCCGCCTGGGGATGTGGGACTGGGGCCAGGGGCTGGACTTCCAATATTTCGGCGTGCCGTATGCCAATTTCTGGGCCTGGTTCTGGGTGATCTCGTCGTTCTCGTTCGGCTACCGCCTGCTGGCCCGCAGAAAAGATTGGATCGCGACCTGGCTCTCCCCGCTGCTGGCACTCCTCAGCGGCCTGGCCTGGGTATTGGCGACCAACTGGTTCATCTCGTTCAAAATCCCGTTCGAGTATCACGGGCTGGTGGTTCTGCTGCTCCTGGCTGCCGCGCTGGGAGCTGTCGCCGCGAAACGCCCCCGGTTTTACCGGGTCCCCGCGCCCGCCCTGGTTTTCTGGATTCCCTTCATTTCGCACCTGTATTTCCTCGTCACGGGGCTGGTTTCCGGCGCGATCCTCGAGCCGCCCTTCCTGCTGGGCGTAAGCCTGCTCATGTTCGCCGCTGCGCTGGCCTTGCACCGCCCAACCATCGCTGCGTTGCTGGTAAAATCCAGGCAATCTCACCCCTGATCGGAGTCCGGACATGACCGTTGAAAACTACCTGCAAGAAACCGGCGCTTTGGCTACCCTGGCCGGCATCCTGGGCGGGTTCGCCTTTGCAGCCGTGGTGCAATTCCTTTCTTCAGAAAACAAGAGCCGCCTGGTCACAGCAACCATCGTTACCTTTTCGGCCTCCACGGTCATGTTCCTGTACGCGCTGGTCGTCTTCGTGCTCCTCTTTGCGACGACGGCTGAACTGAACAGCGTCCCGACCGATTTAGACCCGATCGGGACCGCGGCCCTGCTGGTGCTCATCGGCGCAGTGCTGGTCTTCCTGGGCGGGATCGCCCTGAGCGGCTGGATCCGTTCCAAAGCTGCCGGGGTCGCCACGACCGCTTTCGCGCTGTTTACCTCCTGCCTGATCCTGTTCGTCTTCTACTCGGCAGCCATCATCGCCGCAGGCGGGTAATCTATTTACCATACCATTCGTCCGAGGGCCGGCAGGATACCTGCCGGCCCTCTCTGAATCCATGTGGGAAATTTCACCAATTTTACTATCCCCCTTGACCTCTCCCTGACAAATTTGATATACTAAATCTACCGACCGTTCGGTAGGGAGACGCTATGACACGAGACGACATTCTTGATGCGGCTGCGCAGGTTTTCCGCCAGAAGGGCTTCCACGGCGCTTCGATGGCGGATATTGCCGAAGCCGTCAACCTGCAAAAAGCCAGCCTATACCACCACGTTTCCAGCAAACAGGAAATCCTCCTGGCCCTGCTCGACCGCGCCCTCGATATGCTCATCGAGCAGATCGGTGCGGTCGCCAACCAGCCCCTGCCCGCAGACGAGAAGTTGCGCCAGATGATCCGCGCTTACCTCAAGGGCCTGGCTGATAATTCCGACCTCTCCTCGGTGCTGCTCTTCGAACACCGCTCCCTCGAACCCGCGCAGCGCCTGCGCCACGTCCCCCAGCGGGACCGGTTCGAGACCATCTGGCGGGATGTCCTGGAGCAGGGCGGGCGCGACGGCCTCTTCGACTGCCCCGACCCGGCGCTCATCGTCCGCGGCCTGATGGGGACCCTCAACTGGACCCTGACCTGGTACCGCCCCGACGGGGGATCACCCATCGAGGCCATCGCCGACCAATACGCCGACTTGATGCTCAACGGGTTGCGAAAACACTAAGATGTCCCAGCCGCCCGCTTTCACCACCTTCCAGACCCGCACCGGCAAACGGGTCCACCGCCTGCCGGTCGAGGCCTTCCCCAACATGTGGGCCAACGCTTATCTGGTCGAAACCGGGGATTGGCTGGTGCTGATTGACACCGGCTCCGGGCGGGACAAATCCAACGAAGACCTCGAAGCGGGACTCAGCCGGGCAGGATACCGTTCAACCGACCTGACCCACATCCTGTTGACTCACGGCCACATTGACCACTTTGGCGGCTTGCCCTACCTCCGGCAGCAGACTCAGGCCCCGCTCGGCCTCCACGAACTGGACCTGCAAACGGTTTCCCGCCACGAAGAGCGCCTGGCCCTGATGACCCGCCGCTTGCAGGACTTCCTCTCACAAGCGGGCGTCGCCGGCGAGCGCCGCGGCGAGCTGATCCAGATGTACCGCTTCACCAAAGCCCTGTATCACTCCGTCCCGGTGGATTTCACGTACGAGGCCAGCGACATGCAGGTCGGCCCGTTCGAGATGATCCACCTGCCGGGTCACTGCCCCGGCCATGTCGCCATCAAACTTGAAGACGTGATCTTCACCGGCGACCTGGTCCTCGAACGGATCGTCCCGCACCAATCCCCCGAAGAACTGACTCCCTACATGGGCCTGCGCCACTACCTCGAATCGCTGACCGCCCTGAAGCACTGGTCGGAGGGCGCGTCGCTGGTCCTGAACGGCCACGACGACCCGATCCCTGACCTGCCGGGGCGGGTGGAGGCCATCCGCCGCCACGTGAGCGGGCGCATCCGCCAGACGCTGGAGGCGCTGTCGGAACCGCGCACGATTGACGAGGTGACGCAGCAAGTTTACGGTCCGATGGGCGGGTACAACGCCCTGCTGGTGCTGGAAAAGATCGGGGCTTACGTCGAAAACCTGTACCAGCGCGGCCTGCTCGAAATCACCAACCTCGACGAACTCGACAACGGTCAACCTGCGGCGGTCGAGTATCGCCGCTTGCGCGATGTGAACGACTCAGAAATCCTACCAAAGGAGAAGAGCTATGTATTCGTTTGAACCCAATGAAGAACAACAGATGCTGATGGATGCGGTCAGCCGGTTCGCAGCCAACGACCTGCGTCCGGTGGCCCACGACGCGGAAGAGGAGGGCAAACTCCCGCTGAAGATCATCAGCAAAGGCTGGGAGATGGGTGTGCTGCAAGCCTCCATCCCCGAGGCCTACGGCGGGTTTGGGGAGCGCTCCGCCGTGACCGGCGTGCTGGCCGCCGAGGAAATGGCCTTCGGCGACCTGGCGGGGACGCTGGCCGTGATGACCCCGTCGCTGTTCGTGACGCCGATCCTGCTGGCCGGGACGGAGGAGCAGAAACAGCAGTACATCCCGCCCGTCATCGAAGGGGACTGGCAGCCGTACACCGCAGCCCTGATCGAGTACGCCTTCGACTTCGATGCCCTCGCCCTGAAGACCACCGCAACAGCCGATGGCGGCGACTATGTGCTGAACGGCGAAAAAGCCTTCGTGCCCTACGCCAAAGATGCCCAGGCCATGATCGTCTACGCCAGCCTGGACGGCCAAACGCAGGGATTTATCGTCCCGAAAACGGCAGCCGGCCTCCGGGTCCAGGAAGAAGCGGAGAAGCTGATGAGCCTGAAGGCGCTGCCCACATACCGGGTCACGCTCGAGGGCGTGCGCGTCCCCAAATCCAACCGATTGGGCGGCGAAACGGGCCACGACATCGGACCCATCCTGGCGGCGAGTTGGGTCACGCTGGCGGCGATGGCGGTCGGGGTGGCGCGGGCGGCGTTCGAGTACAGCCGGGATTACGCCAAGGAGCGCGAAGCCTTCGGGGTCAAGATCGCCCAGAAGCAGGCGATTGCCTTCTTCCTGGCCGAGATGGCGACCGAGATCGAGGCCATCCGCATGTTGACCTGGGAGGCGGCCTGGAAACTGGACAGCGGGGCGGAAGACGGCTACCAATCGGCGTACCTGGCTTACATGGGCGCGACCGACATGGCCATGATGGTCACCGACCGGGCGGTGCAGATCCTGGGCGGGTACGGCTACATCCGGGAGTATCCGGTCGAAATGTGGATGCGCAACGGGCGCGGCTTCGCGACCTTTACGGGATTGGCGATTGGGTAGGAAGAGACCCGATATTCGAAAATTCGATCTTCGAAGTTCGAGTATCGCCTATCGAATATCGCCCTCATACCAAAAGGAGAAACAACCATGACCATCGAATTTGAAACCCCCAAACCGATCGCTCAACAACAGTACGTGTTGAAGACGGTTGCTGAAAATATGATGCGCTCGGTCTCGCGTGAAATGGACGAGAACGAGCACGCCGTCCCGTATGGCTACATCGAGTTCATGCACGCCGCGATGCGGGCCACCGGGGCCGGGTCACTGGCCCCGAAGGAAGAGAAAAAAGAAGAAGACCCCAACAAACCCAAGCGCCCGCCGATCGGCTACCAACTGTTGGCCCACATGCTGGAGATGCTCTCCTGGGGCGACGTGGGCATGTACCTGGTCACGCCGGGGGGCGGACTGGGCGCGGCCGCGGTCCAGGCGGCAGCCACGCCGGAGCAAAAGCAGAAGTTCCTGGCCCGTTTCGGCGGCGAGAAACCGACCTTCGCAGCCATGTGCATGACTGAACCCGGCGCAGGCTCCGACACTTCGGCCATCAAAGCCACGGCTGTTTTGGACGAAAAGACGGACGAATGGGTCATCAACGGTGAGAAGATCTTCGTCACCGCCGGGCATAAATCCATGGCGGCGGATGAACAGTTCGGCAAAGGTTTTATCGTCGTCTGGGCTTCGATTGACCCGAAGGCGGGCCGGGCCGGGATGCGCGGTTTCGTCATCGAGCAGGGGACGCCGGGCGTGACCGTCACCAAGCTGGAGCATAAACTCGGCATCCGGGCCAGCGACACCGCGGCCATTTCCCTGGTGGACGCGCGCGTCCCGTTCGACCACGTGCTCGGCAGCCCGACCGTCGAGCGCCAGACCGAAAAAGGCTTCAAAAAAGCCATGGCGACCTTCGACGCCACCCGCCCGCTGGTCGCCGCGACCGGGATCGGCGTGGCCCGGGCCGCGCTGGAATTCGTCAAAGAGAAACTGGCCGAGAACGGGGTGCAGATCCGTTATGGCTTGCCGCGCAACAAGCTGACCAGCATCGAGCGGGACGTGATTGACATGGAGATCATGCTGCGGGCCGGCTGGCTGATGGTGGTCAAGGCGGTCTGGATGGCGGACAACGCCAAACCCAACGCCCTCGAATCCTCGATGAGCAAGGTCAAGGCCGGGGATGTGACCACCAGGATCACCCAGAAAGCGGTCGAACTGATGGGGCCGCTTGGCTACAGCCGCGAGTTCCTGCTCGAAAAATGGTTCCGGGATGCCAAGATCACCGATATTTACGAGGGGACGGGCCAGATCAACCGTCTGGTCGTGGCGCGGCAGATTTTGGGTTATGGCGGATCGGAGTTAAGGTAGTCAGGTAGACAGGTACACATGTTTACTTGTTTACATGGTTACCTGTCTACCTCACAAGGAGCGACACCATGAAATATCAAATCAACAAAGCCGTTGTGGTTGGGGCGGGGACGATGGGGGCGGCGCTGGCGGCTCATCTCGCCAATGCGGGCATCCCCGTCACCCTGCTGGATATCGTCCCGAAGGACGCGCCGGAGGGGAACAAGGCGGCCCGCAACAAGATCGTCAACGCCGGGCTGGACGCGGCCAGGAAGTCCCGCCCGGCCTCGTTCGCCTCATCTGACCAGTTTGCCCTGCTCAAGACCGGCAACCTGGACGACGATTTCGGCGTGATGGCCGAAGCCGACCTGGTGATCGAGGCCATCATCGAAAACCTGAAGATCAAACAAAGTTTGATGGAGCGCATTGATGCGGTCCGCAAGCCGGCCGCCATCATCGCCACCAACACCTCCGGCATCCCGGTCAAGGACATCGCCGCCGGGCGCTCGGAGGGTTTCAAGCAGCACTTCCTGGGGATGCACTTCTTCAACCCGCCGCGCTACCTGAAACTGCTGGAAGTCATCCCGACCGCCGATACCCTGCCCGAAGTGACCGAATTCGTCTCGTGGTTCGGCGAATACCGCCTGGGCAAAGGCATCGTCCTGTGCAAGGACACGCCCAACTTCGTCGGCAACCGGCTGGCCTTCGGCACCGGGGCCTTCGGGATGCACTACATCCTCGAAAACGGCTACACCGTGGACGAGGTGGACACCATCACCGGCCCGCTGATCGGCAATCCCAAGACCGCCACCTTCCGCCTGATAGACCTGGTCGGTGTAGACGTCTGGGAGCACGTCGGCAAGAACCTGGCCCCCGCCATCCCGCACGACGCGCTGGCGCAGGAGTACCTGGCCTCGCCCAGACCGGCCAAACTCATCGCCACCATGGTCGAACGCGGCTGGCTGGGCAACAAGACCAAAGTCGGCTTTTACAAGGAAGTCCGGGCGAACGGCAGAAAAGAATTCTATTCACTCGACCTGAACACGCTCGAGCATACCCCCTCCGAGAAAATCCGCTTCGACTCGATTGGCAAAGCCAAAGACATCGAGAACCTGGGCGAGCGCCTGAAAGCCTTGCTCGCCGAAGACGACAAAGCCGCCCAACTGGTCAAGGCGCTGACCTACCAGGGCTTCCAGTACGCTTCCACCCTGCTGCCCGAAGTGGCCGACACCCCCAAACCGCTGGACGACGCCGCCCGCTGGGGCTTCATGCACGAAGCCGGTCCCTTCGAGAAATGGGACATGCTCGGCGTGGCGGAGACGGTTTTGGCGATGAAAGCCGCGGGCTACGAACCGGCCGGTTGGGTCGACTCCATGCTCAAGTCCGGGAAAGAGACGTTTTACCGCTACCAAAACGGGGCCAAAGTCGAGGTGTATGATGTCGCCAAAGGGGATTACGTCCGCATCCCCCGGACCCCGGGCCTGATCCTGCTCAACGAGCAGACGGTCATCGCCGAAAACGCCGGGGCCACCCTGCGCGACCTGGGCGACGGCGTGGCCTGCGTCGAGTTCCACACCAAGATGAACGCCCTCGACGACGACATTTTCAACATCACCCTCGAGGCCCTCGACCGGCTCGACTCGGACTTCGACGGGCTGGTGGTCGGCAACGAAGCCGACAACTTCAGCGCCGGGGCCAACCTGTTTATGGTGGTGGTCGCGGCCCAACAGGGGATGTGGGACACGCTCGACGAGGCCATCAAGAAGTTGCAGGGCCTGAACATGCGGATGCGCTACTCGCCCAAGCCGGTAGTGGTCGCCCCGGCCGGCCTGGCCCTGGGCGGCGGCTGCGAAGTGACCATGCACGGCTCGCGGGTGGTCGCCGCCCACGAGACCTACATCGGCCTGGTGGAATTGGGCGCGGGCGTCATCCCGGCGGGGGCGGGCACGAAAGAGTACATGCGCCGCATCATCAACCCGGCCATGCGGGTCGAGGGCGCCGAAGTGCTGCCCTTCCTGCAAAAGGCGTTCCTGCAAATCGGGCAGGCCAAAGTCGCCACCAGCGCCGCCGAAGCCCGCCAGATGGCGATCCTCGGCCCGTGCGACCGGGTGGTAATGAACCGCGACCACCTGCTGACCGAAGCCAAGAAGGAAGCGCTCAACATGGTCGCCGCGGGCTACGTCCCGCCCATCCCGGAGCAGCTCTACGCCGCCGGGCGGGATGCCCAGGGCGCGCTGCGGATCGGGGCCTGGTCGTTCGGCGCCGGAGGCTACATCACCGAGTACGACCTGCTCATCGCCCAAAAACTGGCCTACGTGATGACCGGCGGGAATCTTTCCAAGCCGCAATGGGTCAGCGAGCAATACATCCTCGACCTGGAGCGCGAAGCCTTCCTGTCGCTGTGCGGCGAAGAGAAGACCCAGGCCCGCATGTGGTCGCTGCTGCAAACGGGAAAGCCGTTGAGGAATTAATCAGTACACGGATTTGACGGATTGCACGGAGTTTCACGGATTTTCTTTATTTTTTGGAGATAGAAGACGGTGCAGGCCCACAAAGATTTTCTCCCGAAAAAGCCTTTTGAAGGCAAGAACGCTGACCTGAGTGAGAAGATTATCAAGGTCTTCTTTCAGGTGCATACCGAGCTTGGTTTCGGTTTTAGCGAAAAAGTCTACCAAAGGGCCTATGCCATTGCTTTGCGAGAAAGCGGCCTGAAGGTTGACGAGCAAATTCCCATAAAAGTTTACTACCATGGTCAGGTGGTCGGCGAATTTTTTGGCGATATGCTCATCAACGATGTCATCCTGCTCGAACTGAAGGCTGTCAAGGCAATTTTGGATGAGCATGAAGCGCAGTTGGTGAACTATCTCAAAGCCACTGAAATTGAGGTTGGATATGTGCTCAACTTTGGAACATCAGCCTCATTCAAACGCAAAATACTCGACAATGACAGGAAAGGTTCGTTGCAGTGGACAAAAAAGTAAAAGAAAATCCGTGCTTATCCGTGAAATCAGTGTAATCCGTGTTCAAAAAGGAGAAACTAACATGACAACTCGTGATGCTGTTATCGTCAGCGCGGCCCGGACGCCGGTGGGCAAGGCCAAGCGCGGTTCGCTCACCACGGTCCGGCCGGACGATCTGGCTGCTGCCGTTATCCAGGAATTGCTCAAGCGGACGCCGAACCTCGACCCCGCCGAGATCGAAGACGTGGTCATCGGCTGCGCCTTCCCCGAAGGCGAACAGGGCATGAACATGGCCCGCATGATCGCCCTGCGGGCCGGCCTGCCGATCTCCGTCCCTGGCGAGACGATCAACCGGTATTGCTCGTCGGGCGTGCAGTCCATCGCCCACGCCGCGTATGCCATCATGTCCGGCGACATTGACGCGGCGATCGCCGGCGGCGCCGAATCGATGACGATGGTGCCGATGGCGGGCTACAAGTTCTCGCCCAATCCGCACTTTGCCCAGGACTTGCCGCATTATTACACCAGCATGGGCATCACTGCCGAGAACGTGTCCGTCAAATACGGGATCAGCCGCGAAGACCAGGACGCCTTCGCCCTGGCCTCCAACCGGAAAGCCGCCAAAGCGGTCGAGTCCGGCCTGTTCGACCCCGAACTGGTCCCCGTTGATGTAGAAATCGTCGAACTGGACGAGGACGAAAAGCAGGTCACCCGCTCCTTTACCCTGAAACGGGACGAGGGTCCACGCGGCGATTCGACCCTCGAAGGCCTCGCCAAACTCAAACCAGCCTTCAAGGAAGGCGGCACGGTCACGGCGGGCAACTCCTCCCAGATGTCGGACGGGGCAGCGGGCGTGGTCATCATGTCGGCAGAGAAAGCCGCCAAACTGGGACTCAAGCCGCTGGCGCGCTTCGTCTCGTTCGCGGTCGGCGGCGTCGAACCGGATTACATGGGCATCGGCCCGGTGGTCGCCATCCCCAAGGCGCTCGCCAAAGCCGGACTCAAGCAGGCAGATATTGACCTGTTCGAGCTGAACGAAGCCTTCGCGGCCCAATCCCTGGCCGTGCTGCGGACGCTGGAACTCGACCAGGACAAGGTCAACGTCAACGGCGGGGCGATTGCCCTCGGGCATCCGCTCGGCTGCACCGGCGCGAAGTTGTCCACCCAGTTGTTCTACGAAATGGGCCGCCGCCAATCCAAATACGGCATGGTGACCATGTGCATCGGCGGCGGGATGGGGGCCGCGGCGGTGTTCGAAAACCTTCAATAAAAACAACGGAACGCGCTACACGTGTTGCGTAGAGCGTGTTCCGTCAAACCCATAATAGGAGAATATTATGCCCCTCACAATCGCAGACCTGATGTCCAAAATGCCCGCCGCCTTCATCCCGGAGAAAGCCCCCGGTCTCGACGCTGTGATCCAGTTCAAGTTCACCGGCGGCGAAGCCGGGGACTGGTTCGCGGCCATCAAAGACGGTAAATGCGTCGTCGAGAAAGGCGTCCACGAGGCCCCCAAGATGACCCTGACCGCCGATTCCGCCGACTACGTCAAGATCTTCACCGGCGAATTGGACGGGATGCAGGCCTTCATGCAAGGCAAGCTCAAACTGGCCGGCGACCTGAACCTGGCCATGAAACTGACCCAGATGTTCAAGATCCGCTAAAAGTACCATCCAAACCCCACGAAAACGAGGCCGGCATGTTGCCTGGCCTCGTTTGGATTCTCTGGATGCAGCAGGAAAGTCGCTTGATTAGCCCATTAAAAAATTGTATAAAGAATAAGGCTGATTTATCAAAGTTGCTTTGTAATGGAGTCCCAGATGATAAAAAGACCTTCCGACACCGTTTCCATTCGCCGGCAATTTCAAAGCCTGGAACACACGCTGCTGAAAGCCATGGGAGACCTGGCAAGAAGTTCCGATCCCAAAGCGATCATCGCCATCCAGGATCTCAAAAAAGCTGCCAGTTCAATCGAACGTTTACAGCACGGGGTCTCCGGGCACATGCAAGAAGGCAAATTCCAGCTTGCAGCGTTAATGGAAGTCGGGCACGCCATAAACTCGTCGTTGAGCCTGAACCAGGTTCTGGAGGCAGTGATCGATTCGCTGATTTCGATCATGCAAGCCGAGCGCGGATTTTTGATGCTCCGGGGTGAATCCCGTGAATTTTCGGTTGCAATTGCGCGCGGCATTGACCAGAAAGATTTAGAGGGAGATAACTTTGCCTTCAGCAAAACCATCCTCAACCGGGTAGCCTCGACGGGAGAAACCGTACTGACCACCAATGCCCAAACCGATCCCCGCTTCGGGATGGAAATGAGCGTGGTCTCATTCCATTTGCGCTCGATATTATGCGCGCCTTTGAAGTTGAAAAATGAGATCATAGGCGTAATTTTCGTAGACAACAGAGTCCAGGCGGGGCTTTTCCAGGAAAGCGACGTGGAGGTCATCTCGGCCTTTGCCGACCAGGCCGCCGTAGCCATAGACAACGCCCGGCTGTTCGAAGACCTGCAAAAAAGCAACCAGGAACTCGAAGCGGCCAACGAAGAACTGGAAACGGCCTACGAAGCAACGTTGAACGGCTGGGTACGGGCATTGGACTTGCGCGACAAGGAGACGGAGGGCCACACCCAGCGGGTCACAACCCTGACCCGGCAACTGGCCGCCGATTTGGAGATGGATCCTGCCGAACTGATCCACATCTCCCGGGGCGCCCTGCTGCACGACATCGGCAAGATGGGCATCCCGGACAGCATCCTGCTCAAGCCCGGCGACCTGACCCCCGAAGAACGCGAATTCATGAAGCGGCACACCGTCCTCGCCTACGAGATGCTGGAACCGATCCAGTTCCTCCGCCCGGCGATAGACATCCCGTATTGCCACCACGAAAAATGGGACGGGACGGGCTACCCGCGCGGCCTGAGCCGGGACGGGATCCCGTTGAAAGCCAGGATATTTTCCATTGTGGACGTCTGGGATGCCCTGACCTCGAACCGCCCGTACCGCAGGGCTTTGCCACGCGCCGAAGCGCAGCAATACATCCGGGATCAATCCGGGACTTTCTTTGACCCCCAGATCGTGGATGTGTTCTTAAACCAGACTGTGCAAGTCAGTGCTTCGACATGACGACGATCCAGAGCGAATCGCCTCGGGTCAGCTCAGTGATGGAGTAACCCTCGTCCCAATCTTCCTGGATGCCGTCGGCGGGGAATTCGTCCTGGTGATAGTAATACTGGTTCGAGAACAACTCCCCCTTCGTCAGGACGGCCAGCCAGTTTGCCCCTCCATAAACGACCGAAGTGATGTAATAGTCTTCGTCCCAATATTGGCGGAGGTCGTCCTCCGGGAAAGCGGCCCCGGACACGTAGGCCTGGTTCTCGTAAACGGGGCCGTCAGACATGACGATGAACCAGAGGCCGTCTCCATACCCTGCGGAGGTGATCCAGTACCCCTGGTCCCAGTAAACACGGATGTCGGCTTCGGGGAAATCAGGGCTGCTGAAGTAGGTCTGCCCGCCAAGCCCGGCGTTTTGACTCATGACGACGATCCATTCGTCGTTGGCATAAACGAGGTTCGTGATGTCGAACCCACCCTCCCAGTTCTCCCGGATTTGATCCGCCGGGAAGTCTGCGCCCTTCAAGTAAATTTGATCGGTGTAGCCGGTATCCTTCGTCATGACCAGGAGCCACTCCCCGTTGTCGTAGGCCAGGGCGGTGACGAAATGGTCCTGCTCCCAGCAGTGGCGGATCTCCTGCACGGGGAAATATTCGCGGCGCAGCCAGGTCTGTTCCCCGGTGCAGTAGGTGATCCCTTCGGGGGTCGGGAGCGGCGGCGGGACCGGGGTCACGGTCGCGGCCGGGGGCGGGAAAAAGTTCCCGTTACGGAACCAGGCCAGCAGTCCGGGAAGGGACGGGACGGCAACGGCCAGGCAGCAGAGCAGCAGTCCGCCGATCCCGGCAAAAATCCAGGTGCGGGACGGGAATATCCGTTTGGCAGGCGTTTTCCTGACCGTGGAGGCGGGCGGCCTGTCTTCCGCCGGAGGCTCACCGCCGGGAGGGTGGGCCGGCAACTGGATGATGGTCCCCTGCATCGGGACCCCGGCTTCCTCCCAGGCGGCTTTGAAGGCCGCGACCATTTCGGCGACGGTCGCGTAGCGGTCGGCGCGTTCTTTGGCGAGGGCCTTGAGGAGCACGCGCTCCACGCTCACGGGGACGTCGGGGTTGACGGCACGGGGCAGCGGCAGCGGGGAGGAGATGTGGTCCAGGATGATGGCGAAGGGGGTGTCGGCGCTGAACGGGACGCGGCCCACGACCATCTCGTAGACCATGACGCCGAAGGAATAAATGTCGGTGCCTTCGTCCAGTTCCCCTTTGCCGATGGCCTGTTCCGGCGAGATGTATTGCGGCGTGCCCATGACCGAATCGGTCGAGATCGTGGATTCGCTGGCCTGGGTCATGCGCGCCAGGCCAAAATCTGCCAGGTAGATCTTCCCGTCCCGGGCGAGCAGCACGTTCGAGGGTTTGATGTCGCGGTGCAGGATCCCCTCGCGGTGGGCGTGGGTCAGGGCCGAACCGACCGTAGTGACGATGTCGTTGATCTCGCCGGATGTCAACGGGCCGCGCCCAAGTCGGGCTTTCAGGGTCTCCCCCTCGATGAATTTCATCACCAGGTACGGATGCCGCTCGTGTTCCGAGAAATCGTGGACCGGGACGATGTTGGGATGTTCCAGCCGGGCCACGAGACGCGCCTCCCGCTGGAAGCGGACCGTGAAAGACGGGTCGCCGGTCAGGTCGGGGTGGAGCACCTTGAGCGCCACGTAGCGGTCCAGACCGGCGTGGTAGGCCTTGTAAACCGTCGCCATACCCCCCTGCCCCAGTTTTTCCAGTATCCGATACGGCCCCACATTTTCGCCTTCGGCAAATGGCATAGGTGCCCTCCCGAAATCAAATGGTCACATCATTATTATACAAATGTAAGTTGTTTGTGCAAATAAGGTTTTGCAGCACAGCCCATAAGTACAATACCCACCTTATTCATCCGAATTTGAGCCAAACCCGGCTATAATCACCAAAACCGCAGGAGGCCCGCATGACCACCCACCCGCTCGATCCTGTATTCCGATATGAATTCATCGTCCCCGCCGAAGCCGTTGACCAGAACGGGCATGTCAACAACGTGAACTTCGTCCAGTGGATGCAGGATGCGGCCGTCAGGCATTTTACCGCCGTCGGGGGCGCAGCCGTCACCCAGGCAATGGGCGCCACCTGGGTCGTGCGGACCCACACCGTGGAATATTTCCTGCCGGCCTTTGCCGGGGACGTGATCGAAATCCACACCTGGGTGGCGAACGTCCGCCGGGTGCGGTCGCTGCGGCGTTACCGTTTCGTCCGCCAATCCGACGGGCGGAAACTGGTGGAGGGGGCCACCGATTGGGTGCTGGTGGATGCCGCCAAAGGCCATCCGCTGGCCATCCCGGCGAGCATTACGGCGCTCCTGCCGGTAATCGAGAACGGATAGAGAGATGAGAAAAGTATTTGCGCTTTTACTGGTTTCCGGCCTGCTTTTAGCGGTTGCGGTCCCGCAGGCCAGGGCAGCGACAGCGGGATTACCTCCTGGTCTGAAATTCACCACCGTCGCCAGCGGGTTGACCCGCCCGGTCTTCGTCACCCACGCCGGGGACGGTTCGGGGCGGCTGTTCATCGTCCAGCAAGGGGGACAGGTCCTGGTCCTGAAGAACGGATCGGTCCTGCCGACGCCGTTCCTCGACGTCAGCGGGCGGATCACCACGACCGGAAACGAACAGGGACTGTTGGGCCTGGCCTTCCATCCCAACTATGCTGCCAACGGACGGTTTTTCATCACCTACACCCGCAAATCTGACGGGGATGTCGTCCTGGCGGAATTTGGGGTTTCCAGCAACCCCGATGTGGCCGACCCCACCCCGACGGTTTTGCTCACCATCGAACATAGCGCCCACCTCAACCACAACGGCGGGATGATCGCCTTCGGGCCAGACGGCTATCTGTACCAGGCCGTCGGGGATGGCGGCGGGGGAGGCGACCCGGACGACAACGGCCAGGACCTGACCACCCCCCTCGGCAAGCTCCTGCGCCTGGACGTGGACAGCGCCGCGCCTTACACCATCCCGGCGGACAACCCCTTCGTCGGCGACCCCGACCCCAACGTCCGGGAGGAGATATGGGCCTACGGGCTGCGGAATCCCTGGCGGTTCTCCTTCGACCGCTCGACCGGCGACCTGTTCACCGGCGACGTCGGCCAGAATTCCCAGGAAGAGATTGACTTCCAGCCCGCCTCCAGCAGCGGCGGTGAGAATTACGGCTGGAGCATCCTGGAAGGGAACCTGTGCTTCAAGCCCGCATCGGGCTGCGCGCCGCCGGCAGATTACGTCGCGCCGGTGGCCGTCTACGACCACGGACCCAACGACTCGGTCGGCTGCTCGGTGACGGGCGGGTACGTCTATCGCGGCAGCCAGTCGCCTTCGCTGGCGGGAGTCTATTTCTACGCCGATTTTTGCAAGGGTACCATCTGGGGCCTGGTCAAGAACGGGAGCAACTGGATTTCCGGCCTGGTCACGGATACGAGTTACCTGATCTCGTCCTTTGGCGAGGACGAAGCGGGCGAACTGTATCTGACCGACCTGGCCGGGGGCCGGGTGGTCAGGATTTCCGAAGTGACCCTCCTCACCAAAACCTTCCGCTCGAACGGGAAATACGACGGGTTCGTGCTCGAATCGGGCGAAACGACCAACAAAGGCGGCTACGTCAACGCCACGGGGCAGGCCATTTTCCTGGGCGATAACACGGCGAACCGGCAATACCGGGGCATTTTGCACTTTCACACCGGCTCCCTGCCCGACAACGCCGTGATCACCTCGGCCAGCCTCAGCCTCAAACGGCAGGGAATGGTCGGGGCGAACCCGTTCATTGACCTCCGCTACATTTTGATAGACATCCGAACCTGGAATTTCTCCGGCAACCCCGCCCTGCAAGCCTCGGATTTCCAGGCAGCAGCGAGCCAGAACTGGGCGGGCAAATTCCGCAACACACCCTCGAAAGGCTGGTACTCGACGACCCTGCTCGACCGGGGCCTCCCGCACATCAACCTGAAAGGCACCACCCAGATGCGCCTGCGCTTCAGGTTCGACGACAACAACAACTCCCAGGCCAATATCATCAAATTTTACAGCGGGGATTCGGCCAACTTCTTCACCCGGCCCAGGCTGGTGGTGGAGTATTTTATCCCGTAGATTCACGGTAACTTGGCCGGATTGGAAGAAGGATCCCCCGGCCTCGGGGGATTTTTCGCGCCCCGCTCTTGACACCCCCTGTCTCAGAGTGTATACTTACATCATATAAATCAGAATAATCTGATTAATCGGTGAAATAAATGGTCAATCCTTCCTACAACGGGTTATCGGAATTCATGAGTTACCTGGCCGCCTGCGAGAATGGCGACACGAACGGGTTGCCGTCGCTGACGGATTTGAGTCACGAACTCGGCATCAGCGTGGCCGGGTTACGCGAACAGTTGGAAGTGGCCCGCGCCCTGGGATTGGTCGAAGTCCGGCCCCGCACCGGGACCCGACGGCTGACCTACTCGTTCGCGCCGGCCGTCCGCCAGAGCCTGGCGTATGCCATCGCCCTCGACCGGGGTCACTTCATCCAGTTTGCGGATATGCGCAAACACATCGAACTCGCCTACTGGCACGAAGCCGTCTCCCTGCTCACCGGCGAAGACCAGGCTGAACTCCAGGTGCTGATGCGTCAGGCCTGGGACAAATTGAACGGCTCCCCCATCCAGATCCCCCACGACGAACACCGCAAACTCCACATTATCATTTTCCGCCGCCTCGGCAACCCCTTCGTGACCGGTATCCTCGAAGCCTACTGGGATGCCTACAAAGCCGTGGGCCTGGACGTTTACACCGATTACAACTATCTCAAGGAAGTCTGGCAGTTCCACCAGCAAATGGTGGACGCCATCGCCGCCGGAGATTTCGAGGCCGGGTTCACCGCCCTGCGCGAACACACCGACCTGATCTATCACCGGCCCGCTTAATTCAGTAAAAGCAAGAAGTAAAAAGTACTTTTCACCTTTTACTTCTCACCTTTCACTCTCTACCATCGAGGAGTCTATGTCTGAAAAAATCATAAACGACTTTTCCATCACCGTTGGCACCTCCAACGGGTCGGGCAGCCAGACGTCGAACACGACGATCCTGCGCGCCCTGTTCAAGATGGGCATCCCGGTTTCCGGCAAGAACCTGTTCCCCTCCAACATCCAGGGACTGCCGACCTGGTACACCATCCGGGCCAACAAGGACGGGTTCACCGCCCGCCGCGAAGAGCACGAGATCGTGGTCGCCATGAACCCGGATTCCTTCGCTCGCGACCTGGCAGACGTGGTCCCCGGCGGGGCGTTCTTCTACGACGACAGTATCAGGTTCGACATTACCCGTGACGATATCGTCGTCTACCCGATGCCGGTCAAGGAGATCATCCGTGCCCAGGATGTCCCCTCGAACCTGCGTACCATGGTTTCGAACATGGTTTATGTCGGTATCCTGGCTCACGTGATCGGGATTGACATCGAAAAAATCAAAATGGCGCTGGATTTTCACTTCAAAGGCAAGCAGAAACCGATTGACCTGAACTTCAATGTGATCAAAGCTGCGGCTGAATGGGCTGCCGCCAACCTCGAAAAGAAAGACCCCTACCACGTCGAACCGATGGAGAAAACCGACGGCTTGATCATGGCCGACGGCAACACCGCCGCCGCCCTGGGCGCCATTTACGGCGGCGTGCAATTCGTCGGCTGGTACCCGATCACCCCGGCTTCGAGCCTGGCCGAATCGGTGGTCGAATACCTGCCCCAGCTCCGCAAAACGGATGACGGTAAAGCCACCTACGCGGTCGTCCAGGCCGAGGACGAGTTGGCGGCCATCGGCATGGCGATCGGCGCCGGGTGGTCTGGCCTGCGTTCGATGACCTCCACCTCCGGCCCCGGTTTGAGCCTGATGACCGAGTTTGCCGGGCTGGCTTACTACAGCGAAGTCCCGTTAGTGGTCTGGGATGTGCAGCGCGTCGGCCCCAGCACCGGCTTGCCTACCCGCACCAGCCAGGGCGACCTGACCTTCACCCACTTCATGGGCCACGGCGATACCAAACATATCGTCCTGCTGCCCGGCACGGTCAACGAATGTTTCGAATTCGGCTGGCGCGCCTTCGACATCGCCGAACATATCCAGACGCCGATTTTCGTCTTGAGCGACCTCGAACTGGGCATGAACCAGTGGATGACCGAACCCTTCCGCTACCCGGATACCCCAATGGACCGCGGTAAAGTGCTCTGGGAGGAAGACCTGGCGAAAGCGAACGGGAACTGGGGCCGCTACCGCGACGTGGACGGCGACGGCATCCCCTGGCGGACCGTCCCCGGCAACCGCCACCAGACATCGGCCTACTTCACCCGCGGCACCGGCCACGACGAGAATGCCCGCTACAGCGAAGACGCCGCCACCTGGGCCCGCATGATGGACCGCCTCAAGAAGAAATATCACAACGCAGCCCAATTCATGCCCGAACCGGTCATCGAAAAAATGGACGGCGCCAAAGTCGGCATCATCGCCTTCGGCTCGACCGAGCCGGCCATCAAGGAGGCGCGTCACCTGCTCGAAACGGAGGCAGGCCTGAAGTCCGATTCGATGCGCATCCGCGGCGTCCCCTTCGTCGAAGCGGTGCGCGGGTTCATCCAATCCCATGAGCAAAACTTCGTCGTCGAAATGAACCGCGACGGGCAGATGTACCAACTCTTACTGATCGAATATCCCGAACTGGCCCAAAAACTGACTCCAGTGGCCTTCAACGACGGCCTGCCCGCCACGGCCAAATGGGTCAAAGACTCCATCCTGTCTACGGAGGTGAAATAATGGCTACCCCCATCGCCCCATCCACCAACCTCAACCTGGCCGGGCTTTCCAAAGCCGATTACCGCGGCAACCCGTCCACGCTTTGCCAGGGCTGCGGCCATAACTCGATTGCCAGTCAGATCGTCGCTGCCTGCTTCGAAATGAATCTCGTCCCCGAAGACGTGATCAAGTTCAGCGGGATCGGCTGCTCCAGCAAAAGCCCGACCTACTTCCTGAACCGTTCTTTCGGGTTCAACGGCCTGCACGGGCGAATGCCTTCTGTTGCCACAGGAGCCATGTTCGGCGATACCAGCCTGCACGCCATCGGCGTTTCCGGCGACGGCGATACAGCCAGCATCGGCATGGGCCAGTTCAAGCACATCGTCCGCCGCAACGTTGACATGGTCTACATCATCGAAAATAACGGCGTCTATGGCCTGACCAAGGGCCAGTTCTCAGCCACCTCCGAAGTGGGCCTGACTCTCAAGCACCAGGGCACAAACGCGTACATGCCGATTGACATTGCCTGGGAAGCCCTGGTCGGCGGCGCAACCTTCGTGGCCCGCTCCTTTGCCGGTGACCCGAAACAGGTCAAGGAATTGATCAAGGCTGCCCTGGCCCACAACGGCATCGCCGTGCTCGACATCATCAGCCCGTGCGTGACCTTCAACAACCAGGACAACGCCTATCACTCCTACTCCTGGGGCAAGGAACACGAGGTGGCCCTGCACGAACTCTCCTACGTGCCCCCGGCGGAAGAAATTGTCATCGAAGATTACGAACCGGGTGAAGACAAGGAAGTCACCCTGCATGACGGCTCGCAGATCGTATTGAAGAAGCTCGACCGCGATTACGACCCCACCAGCCGGGCCGACGCCCTGCGCGTGCTCGAAGAAGCCAACGAGTGCAACTGCCTGATCACCGGCCTGATCTACGTGGACCCCTCCAGGCCATCCCTGACCGAACGCTATAACCTGGTTGAAACCCCGCTTAACCGCCTGACCGAAAAGGACATCCGTCCCGGCCCGGAGAGCATCAAACAGATCAACGATTTGATGTTCTAGCTTCCACGACACAGATTTCGGAAGTCTGTTTGCAATGCCCGAACCCGGCCCTTCGAGGCCGGGTTCCTTGTACGCCATGAGCGGGCATCATATAATCGGGCAAACTTCACCAAAGGACTCACCATGAAATCCACCGCTTTTGGGCTTTTTGCCGGACTGGCTGCCGCCTCGATCTGGGGCGGGATGTACGTGGTCAGCAAATCCGTGATGACGGTCATCCCCCCGTATCTCCTCCTGACCTCGCGCCTGCTGCTCGGTATCCTGACGCTTTTCCTCGTCACCCTGGCCCGGGGCAGCGTCAAAGTCAGCCGCCGCCAGTTCTGGCAAATCTTCGGCGTCGGCTTCATCGGCTACGGCATCTCGGTCGGGTTCCAGTTCGTCGGCACCGACCTGTCCACCGCCTCGAACGGATCGCTGGTCACCTCGGCCACGCCGGCTTTCGTGCTGGTCTTCGCCGCGCTTTTGCTGGGCGAAAGGATCACCTGGCGGCGGTTGATCGCCCTGCTGGTGGCCTCCCTGGGCGTGGTCGCGGTCATAGACCCGCGCAAAGCCGACCTGTCGTCGGACCTGTTCGTCGGCAACCTGTTCCTGGTCGGCGCGGCGCTCACCTGGGCCTTGTACTCCGTCCTCGTCCGCAAGATCACCCGCGAACTGGACGTGATGCCGGTCAGCCTGATCGCCTTTGCAGGCGGGCTGCCGGTCAGCATCCCGCTCGGGGCTGTGGAACTCAACAGCCAAGGGGTCGGGGCCGTCACGCCGGGGGTCATCGCCGGGGTGCTGTTCATCGGCGTCATCTCCACCGCCCTGGCGATGGTCCTGTGGAATACCGCCTTCGCCGTCCTGGATGCGGGCGTCGCCTCCCTGACATTTTTCGCCCAGCCGGTCGTGGGGACCATCCTGGGCAGCCTCTTCCTGGGGGAGGAAATCACCCGCCTGTTCCTGATTGGCGGAGTCTTGATCGGAATGGGGATTGTCATTTCCGGCAGAGATTGATCCCGGAATTCCGGGATTTTTTAATATTCAATGTATTGACTCCGGGTTGGGTTTTTGCTACACTAATAACGCGTGTTACTAAAACGTGTTAGTAAGTTCCTAGAGAACAGGACTTTCGTGGCGAACAAAAGAATTACCAGTCAGGATGTGGCAAATTTAGCGGGAGTATCCCGCACCACCGTATCCCTGGTATTGAATGAAGTCAAGGGAATCCACATATCGCCCGAAACCCGTCAAAAAGTTCAAGACGCCGCTGAACAACTTGGATATATCCCCAATGCCACCGCGCAGGCTTTGGCAACGCGCCGGACAAGGGCCATCGGGCTGGTCATGACCCGCAGCCCGCACCACATTGCGTCGGATGCTTTTTTACCGCAAATCATCGGGGGGTTATTGGATGTTATTCGCGAGCACAAGTTACGCCTGCTCATCGAATCAGTGGATGAAAATCACCGGGACCGCGCCTATCTCGACCTGGTTCATGCCAAACACATTGACGGCATGATCTTGCTGACCCCGCGTATGGATGACGCAGCTTTATCAAAACTGGAAGAATCGGATGTCCCGACCGTGCTGATGGGCAAGTTGAACGGCACCCGCTTGTTCTCTGTTGACGTCAATAACCGCCTGGCGGCAAAAATCGCAGTGGACTACCTGCTTGATTTGGGACATACCCGGATCGCCTGCATCTCAAACGCGCCGGATTCATACAGCGCCTCACCCGAACGCGTGCTGGGATATATGGATGCGTTGGAAGGCGCTGGAATCGCGGTGGACGAGGCCCTGATCTTTTACGCAGATTTCGACCCACAGAGCGGGTTCGAGCGCACAGAGGCCCTGCTGCAGAGCGGCAAGACTTTTACGGCCATCTTTGTAGCCAGCGATAACGTCGCCATGGGGGTGAAAGCCGCGCTGCGGGCCGCTGGCAGGAGGGTCCCTGAAGATATTTCCATTGTCGGGTTCGATGATATTCCCTGGGCGCAATATTCGGACCCGCCGCTGACAACCGTCCGCCTGCCGGCCCAGGAACTGGCGCGCACGGCCTGCATGGTGTTGCTGGATATCCTGCAAGGGGTTGTCCCGGAACAAAAGATGAAAATCCTCGGCACCGAACTTGTTGTGCGGCAATCCTGCCGCAAACTATGATGCCCAACATGAAGGAGGTGATTTTCTGGCGAGGTTAAAACTATCCCCTTTACCCAAACAAACAATCGAATGAATTTGAGAGGAGAAATATGAAAACAACCCGTACAATCTGGTCAATCGCGACCATGATACTCATCGCATCGGTAGTGCTGGCTGCTTGCGGCCCTGCTGCAACCCCGACCGCTGCTCCAACAGAAGAAATGCCGGAAGTCGGTTTTGCCGTAATGCCCGGCGGCGCCCTGGAACGAGCCATCAAAGGCGAGTTTACCGGCACGACGGTTACGGTTGACGGCGCTTTCGAAGGCAATGACGCAGACGGAGTAAAGTTTGCCGAATCCATGAAAGCGTTCGAAGAAGCTACCGGCATCACCGTCAACTACATTGGCAACAAGGAGTTCGAAGGCTCGATCGCCATCCGCGTGGGAGCCGGCGACGCCCCAGACATTGTGGACTTCCCACAGCCCGGCCTGTTCGCTGGCTTCGTGCGCAGCGGCAATATTGTGCCCGTAACAGAGTTCATCTCTGACGCCTGGCTCTCACAGCAGTACAACCCCGGCTGGCGGGAATTCAACACCGTTGACGGCGTGGAAGCGGGCGTGATGCACCGCTACTCCGGCAAAAGCCTGGTGTGGTATCCAAAGGCCGCCTGGGACGAGGCAGGGTATCAGATCCCCGAAACCTGGGACGACCTGTTGGCCCTGACCCAGCAGATCGCTGATGACGGCGACACCGCCTGGTGCATCGGCATCGAATCCGGCGCAGCCACTGGCTGGCCCGCCACCGACTGGACCGAGGATATGATGCTCCGCACCACGTCCCTGGAGAATTACGATGCCTGGGTCGCCGGTGAACTGCCCTTCAACTCGCCCGAGGTGAAGAAAGCCATCGAAACCTGGAGCGAAATCTGGTTCAACGATGCCTACGTTTACGGCGGACGCTCATCCATCGTTTCCACATTCTTTGGCGATTCGCCCGGCCCGATGTTCGACAACCCGCCCAAGTGCTGGCTGCACCGGCAGGCCAACTTCATCACCAGCTTCTTCCCCGAAACCGCAAAATACGGCGTAGACTATGACTTCTTCTACCTGCCGCCCGTAGACCCGGCTTATGGGAAGCCCTTCCTGGTCGCTGGCGACTTGATCGCCATGTTCAACGACCGGCCCGAAGTGCGGGCGCTGATGGAATACTTCACGACCCCGCAATCGGTGAGCGGTTGGCTGGAAGGCGGCGGCGCCATCGCTGCCCATCAGACAGCTACGCGAGACCTGTACGGTTCAGACCTGGACTGGGGCGTCTCCCAGCTCGTGGCGGGGGCGACCAGCTTCCGCTTCGATGGGTCTGACCTGATGCCCGGTGAAGTTGGAGCCGGTTCGTTCTGGGAGCAGATCACCAGCTACGTTGCCGGTTCTGTTGAACTGGACGCAGCCCTGCAAGAGATTGACGCAACCTGGCCCAAGTAGCCACCGGTTAGCCATGGACAAAGGGGTGGGCGGCTGTACAACCGCCCACCCCTTCACAGGGAATTAAGAATACTGCATAACAACCGTAAAATATATTTGCCAGACCATTTCGAGTGTTCCACGCAAGGAGCAGGCCCATGAATTTCCTAAATGGCACAAAAGAACCAAGCGACTCGCCCGGGGAACGAGTCTTGTTTTTCATTGGTCGGTTGCTGTTAGCTGTAAGCATCCCGTTAATCGCTTTCTACGTGCTTTATCTAGGGTTTATTTTCTTGCGAGACAGCCATGCTCCCCGGGGTATCATCACCGTAGTGGCAATCGTCTGGGGGGTAGGCGGGGTGGCTCTTTTATATTGGGTGTTCAACAACATCGTGGAAAAGCTGCCAGATCTCTGGACAAACCGTCTCCTGCCATTCGTTTTTGTGGGACCCGCAATGGCGATCCTGGGTTGGTATTTGGCCATCCCAACCTTGCGCACATTCTGGCTCAGCCTGTTTGGCCGGGACGGCCCGCCAGCCGGGCTTAATTTTTGGGAACAGTTGGCCAGCCCTGCCTTCGTCGGCCTGAACAATTACGTGGCAGTCTTTACCGAAAGGTTGATGCTCGAAGCATTCCGCAACAACTTGATGTGGATCATCTTTGGCAGCACGCTTTCGGTTGCATTCGGGCTGGTCATCGCAGTCCTTGCAGACCGAAGCCGCTTCGAAAAAGTAGCCAAGTCGTTCATTTTCCTGCCAATGGCGATTTCCTTTGTCGGCGCCAGCATTATCTGGAACTTTATCTATGAATACAGGCCGGCAGGTCAAGCCCAGATCGGCCTGTTGAACGCCGTCGTCGTAAACCTGGGAGGGTCGCCCCAGGCTTATCCGCAGTGGGTGAGCATCGCGCCGTGGAACAACCTGTTCCTGATCGTGATCGTTATCTGGCTTCAAGCCGGGTTTTCCATGGTTTTGTTTTCGGCAGCGCTGAAAGGCATCCCCGAAGAACTCCTGGAAGCCGGGCGGATTGACGGGGCCAACGAGTTTCAAATCTTTTTCCGCATCATGGTCCCTTACATTCGCGGCACGATCATTTCCGTTTGGACCACCATCGTGATCTTTACCCTAAAGATTTTCGATGTAGTCTGGGTGATGACGGGCGGTCAATTTGGCACTCACGTGATCGCCACCCAATTTTACAGGCAATCGTTCACGAACCGTAACTCCGGTTTTGGTTCAGCCATCGCCATTGTATTGCTGATCGCCGTCATCCCGGTCATGTTTTACAACTTGAAGCAATTCAGGGAACAGGAGGCATTCTAATGAAAAGCGGAAAAAGGCAAAAACAGTTGGGCAGCCTGTTCGTCAACGGTTCACTCTTCCTGCTGACCCTGGTTTGGACCATCCCGACTATGGGAATATTCGTCTCTTCCTTTCGCGCAAGGGACGATATCGCCAACTCCGGTTGGTGGAAGGTGCTCCCATACCGGGATTGGCAGCCGGTCAGGGAGATTGACCCCAGGGAAGCCGGACTCAATCCCGATGAAATCATGGAAATCGAGGGCGTTGCCGGAACTTTCGACGAATTCAGGGCGGGCATCGAAACCCCGGATGGCGAACGCATTACCTGGATCGGGAATAAAAGGATCGGCCGCCTGGAGGTCCAGGAACGGGTCTGGACAGTTGACTGGAATTTTACGCTTGACAACTACAAACAGGTTTTGGGCGGGCAATCCTTTACATTCACCCGGCCAGACGGCACAGTCCAGGTTGTCCCCGGCGACAATATGAGCGGCGCATTCCTGAACAGCCTGTCGGTGGCCGTGCCCTCGACCGTGATCCCCATCCTGATCGCAGCTTTCGCTGCCTACGCCTTCGCCTGGATGAAATTCCCGGGGCGGCGCGGGATGTTCATCATGATCGTGGCGCTCCTGGTCGTCCCTCTGCAAATCGCCCTGGTTCCGATATTGCGCGACTATAAAGCCTTGAACCTCAACGGCACTTTCCTGGCGATCTGGCTGGCCCATACGGGATTTGGGCTGGCATTGGCTACGTATCTGCTTTACAACTACATCAGCACCTTGCCGCGTGATATTCTGGAATCCGCCTTCATTGACGGCGCGTCCCACTTTACAGTATTCACCCAGCTCATCCTGCCGCTTTCGGTGCCGGCCCTGGCTTCCTTTGCAATCTTCCAGTTCCTGTGGGTCTGGAACGACTACCTGGTGGCGCTCATCTTCCTGGGCGGCAACCCTGAATTCGAACTGGTAACCCAGCGCATGGCCGCCATCGTTGGCTCACGCGGCAGCGAATGGCACTTGCTGACGGCCGGGGCCTTCGTCTCGATGGCGTTGCCGTTGCTCGTCTTCTTCTCGATGCAGCGCTACTTCGTGCGCGGGCTTTTGGCGGGTTCGGTGAAAGGGTAGGACTCTCTCCTTTCCCCGAAGCAGGCCCAGTGTCCCGCCCCGCACCGGTTCTGGATCAAGCTCATCGCTGCGCGCTCCGTCACGGGGGCGCGCAGCCATCCTTCAATGCACAACCCATTCACCCCATGACAGATACCGAATCACAATCCATGGACTGGGCGCTTTGGTTCTATTGGATCATGGCGACCACCATTGGCTGGCTGCTCGGAAGCATGTTTTTCAGCGGTATCCCGGTGATCGGATCAGGCGTGGCGGTTGCAGTTCTCCAGTGGGCCGTTTTATATAAACGCATCCAAAAAGCCTGGCGCTGGGCCATATTGAGCGCGCCGGGGTGGATTGCGGGCTATATCGCTTTCGCGATCTTCATCCCTGCGAACCTGGCGACCCTGGCCGGCCCATTGATGGGTGGAATAATCGGGGTCATCCAATGGCTTATCCTGAAACGGGAGGTGGGTTGGGCAGGCTGGTGGATCATCATCAGCATCCTGGCCTGGACCACCGGCCTGACCCTGGTCCCCGGCTTGCTCACGTCTGGAGCCTTGCCCGGTGCGCTCACCGGACTGGCTCTTGTCATCCTGTTCAGGTTTTCTACTACGGCAAAACGATGATTGGAGGTCGGGCATGAAGTACAACCCGTTGGGCAGGAGTGGACTGCTGGTCTCGGAGCTTTGCCTGGGCACCATGGTCTTCGGGGAAGACACCTCGCGCGGGACAGACCAGGCCTCGGCTGAGAGGATCATCCACAAATATCTCGATCATGGCGGGAATCACCTCGATACGGCAAACGTTTACGCCGATGGCCGTTCAGAGCAGATCGTCGGGGCGGCGATCCGGGACCGCCGGGACCAGGTTATCCTGGCTACCAAAGTGCGTTTTTCGACCGGGCCTGGGCCGAACGACCAGGGACTTTCACGCTATCACATTATCCGCAGCGTGGAGGCCAGCCTGCGGCGTCTTCAAACGGATGTGATAGACCTGCTCTACGCCCATTGCTGGGACCCGATCTCACCGCTGGACGAGACGCTGCGGGCCTTCGACGATCTGGCTGCTTCCGGTAAAGTGCGATATATCGGCGTTTCGAATTTCAAAGCCTGGCAGTTGATGAAGGCGCTGTCTGCCAGCGACACACATGGCTGGATGCGGTTCGTCGCGGCTCAATACCAGTACAGCCTTGTGGAGCGCAACCTCGAACATGAATTTACCGAGCTTTGCCTGGGCGAAGGGCTTGGACTGACGCCCTGGGGACCGCTGGGCGGGGGATTCCTGAGCGGCAAATACCAGCCGGGAGATAAACCCGGGCAGGGCCGCCTGTCCATGATGCCGGATGAAACCGAGGAAGCCTGGCACCGCAGGGCAAAAGACTCCAACTGGAAAATCTTACAAGTTGTGGATGAAATAGCGCACGCGCACCAGGCCAGCTATTCCCAGATTGCCCTGGCCTGGTTATTGAGACAACCCGCCGTCAGTTCGGTCATCATCGGCGTGCGCACCATGGACCAACTGGACGACAACCTGGCCGCCTGCCAGGTCGCCCTGAACGGGGACGAACTCGACCGCCTGGACCAGGCCAGTCGTCCAGATGAGCCGTATCCCTACCGCTTCATCAAACACTACGCTCCCCGAAATCCCAATCCTGAAAGGTGAGACTATCGCAATAACCATGTGGTACAAAGACGCAATTTTCTACGAAGTATATGTCCGTGCGTTCAACGACAGCAACGGCGACGGGCACGGAGACCTGCCCGGCCTGATCGAAAAACTCGATTACCTGCAAGAACTGGGGATCACCTGCCTGTGGCTGCTGCCGGTTTACCCCTCCCCGCTCAAGGACGACGGCTACGATATTGCCAATTATTACGACATCCACCCCTCTTATGGGACGCTGGACGATTTCAAGACCCTGGTGGACGAGGCCCACAAACGGGACCTGCGCCTCATCATGGACCTGGTGCTGAATCACACCTCCGAGGAGCATCCCTGGTTCCGGGCCGCCCGGGCCAACCCCAAATCCGTTTTCCGGGATTACTACGTCTGGAGCGACAGCAGCCTCAAATTCCAGGATGCGCGCATCATTTTCCTCGATACCGAACAGTCCAATTGGGCCTGGGACGAAGGATCGCAGCAATATTACTGGCACCGTTTCTACTCATCCCAGCCGGACCTGAACTATGATAACCCCAATGTGCAGGAGGAAATGCTCAAAGTGTTGAGCTTCTGGCTCGACCTGGGCGTGGACGGTTTCCGCGCCGACGCTGTGCCGTATCTCTTCGAGCGTGAAGGCACCAACTGCGAAAACCTGCCCGAAACCCACGCCTTCCTCAAGAAAGTGCGCCAATTCATCAACGAGAATTACCCCGGCCGCATCCTGCTGGCCGAGGCCAACCAATGGCCGGAAGATGTGCTGCCCTATTTCGGAGACGGCGGCGACGAATTCCACATGGGATTCCACTTCCCACTCATGCCGCGCCTGTACATGGCCTTGCGCAAGGCCGACCGCACCCAACTGGAATGGATCCTGGGACGCACCCCGCCCATCACCGAAAACTGCCAGTGGTGCATCTTCCTGCGCAACCACGACGAACTGACCCTCGAAATGGTCACGGAAGAAGAGCGCGAGTGGATGTGGCAGGAATACGCCCCCGACCCGCGCATGCGCCTCAACCTGGGCATCCGCCGCCGCCTGGCCCCGCTGCTCGATAACGACCCGCGCAAGATCGCTGTTCTCAATTCCATGCTCTTCACCTTCCCCGGCTCGCCCATCATCTACTACGGCGACGAGATCGGCATGGGCGACAACATCTGGCTCCCAGACCGCAACGGCGTCCGCACCCCGATGCAGTGGACAGACGAATTCAACGCCGGTTTCTCCCAGGCCCCGGTCCAGGCAGTTTACACCCCAATTATCGCCGACGAAGTTTTTGGCCCGGCACAGGTCAACGTCGCCAGCCAAATGGCAGATACTCAATCGCTCCTCAACACCATCCGCCGCATGGCGGCCACCCGCAAACAACATAAAGCCTTCGGCTGGGGCGGCTTCGACTGGCTTGAAACCGGCGCAAAGGCCATTGCCGCTTATACCCGTTCCTACGCCCATGAGAGCCTGGTGGTCATCAACAACCTCAGCGGCAAGGACCAACCCGTCACCCTGCCGAACACCCCTGGCGGCTACACAGACCTGCTCACCGGCCTTCATATTTCCAACGAATTGACCCTCCAGCCCTACCAGTATTTATGGCTGGAACCCATGGAATAGGGCAGGCCTGCATGAGTTTCCCCCTGCCCGTCGAGCGCGAGGCAGAACGCACACTCAACCGCCTGCTGCCGCGCCTGGAAAAGAACCTGGCAGGGACCATCGAGGCTGATCCGGCCGGATGGCAGGAATTCGAAACCCGCCTGCGCCGTCACTTCCCGGCCCTCTTCCGCCGGTACTACGCTCTTTACAGCGCTCGCTACGACTTCTTCTTCCACCTGGAAGATTTGCTCGACACCCTGGCTGCCGCGTGGCTCCAGCGTCCCGCTGACCTGCGGCGGCTCGACCAAAGCCGCGAAAACGACCCGCTCTGGTTCCAGTCCAACCACATGCTGGGCGGCGTCATCTACGTGGACCTTTTCGCCGGGAACCTCGAAGGCGTCCGCTCGAAAATCCCCTATTTCAAAGAACTTGGACTCACCTACCTGCACCTGATGCCGTTCTTCAAAATGCCCGAAGGCGAAAACGACGGCGGCTATGCCGTCAGCAGTTACCGGGAAGTCCACCCCCCGCTCGGCAGCATGGAGCAATTCTCCCGGCTGGCGGCAGACCTGCGCCGCGCAGGCATCAGCCTGGTCGTTGACCTGGTCTTCAACCACACCTCCGACGAACACACCTGGGCGCAGCGGGCAAAAGCGGGCGACCCCGAGTTCGCAGAAATGTACTACATCTTTCCCGACCGCCAAATGCCAGACGCCTACGAACGCACCCTGCGGGAAATCTTCCCCGACGAGCACCCCGGCGCATTTTCCCCTCTCCCCTCCCCCAACCCCGAAGGAATTGGGGCAAGGGCCGGGAGCGGGGGCTGGGTCTGGACCACCTTCCACGCCTGCCAATGGGATTTGAACTACGCCAACCCCTCCGTGTTCAACCGCATGGCCGGGGAAATGCTCTTTCTTGCCAACCAGGGCGTCGAGGTCATCCGCCTCGACGCGGTAGCCTTCATCTGGAAACAACTGGGCACCGGCTGCGAAAACCTGCCCGAAGCCCACACCCTCATCCGGGCATTCAACGCCGCGGCCCGCATCGCCTCTCCCGCATTGCTCTTCAAATCGGAAGCCATCGTCCACCCGGACGAAGTGGTCAAATACATCTCCCCGGAGGAATGCCAGCTTTCGTACAACCCGCTCCTGATGGCGCTGCTTTGGAATTCCCTCGCGACCCGTAAAACCCGCCTGCTCTCTCACGCCCTGTCCACCCGCTTCAACCTGGACCCGGGGACTGCGTGGGTAAACTATGTGCGCTGCCACGACGACATCGGCTGGACCTTCTCGGACGAAGACGCGGTCATCCTGGGCATCAACGGCAGCGACCACCGCCGCTTCCTGAACGAGTTCTATCGCGGGCGCTTCTCCGGCAGTTTTGCCCGCGGCCTGCCCTTCCAGGAAAACCCGAAAACCGGCGACTGCCGCATTTCCGGGACTTGCGCCTCCCTGGCCGGACTGGAAAAGGCTTTAGCCGAAGAAGGCCCGCAGGAAGTGGAACTGGCTATACGCCGGATCGCCCTGATCCACGGCGTCATCCTGACCGTGGGCGGGATCCCGCTGATCTATCTCGGCGACGAGATCGGGATGCTGAACGATTACAGCTACCGGGACCATCCCCTCCACAGCCGCGACAGCCGCTGGGCGCATCGCCCCACAGCCGACTGGGAAGCCTGCGCCCGCCGGGATGACCCGGCCGCCATCGAAGGACGTGTTTACCAAAACATCACCTCCCTGATCGAGTTGAGAAAACAAAACCCCGTTTTTTCTCAAGCGGCCCTGGAAGCGGTCGCCACAGAGAATGATCACATCCTGGGCTATATTCGCCAGTCTGGAGGCCAGCGCGCCACAGTATTCGCCAATTTCAGCGAACACGAACAGACCCTTCCCGCCAAAATATTGGAGCAGGTCAACCTGTATGGCAAACAACGCCTGTTCGGGCGAAGCGAATTGCCAGCCGAGGGCGATCTGGTCATCCAACCGTTTGATTTCCTGGTCATCGGGTGATTTGGTAAAATTCGACCGGGGACTTGCGTAAGAAAGTGTCTGAAAAGTCTCAGCCCCGCTCACCCTGCGTGAGAAGCCGTGTCCGTCGTGTTCGAGCTTTCCTCGGCAAATACAGGAAAGCCTGAAAAGCCACTCATTATCCTCGTAACCAGGGAGACTGCCATGCCCGTCAAATACGTTGCTGTCCCTAACAAAATCCCTAATAAGCCCGATGACCCGCCGGTCTATTACCCCCGCCTGAAATCAACCGGCGTCATAGACCTGCGCCAGCTCGCAGAAGACCTTGCCGCCGAGTCGACCATCAGCCCGATAGACGTGGCGGCGGTTATCGAGGGCCTGCTCCTAAAGATCCCCCAATACCTGGAAGACGGCAAGATCGTCCACCTGGGAGAATTTGGCAGATT
This sequence comes from Anaerolineales bacterium UBA5796, assembly GCA_002418215.1. Taxonomy (GTDB): domain Bacteria; phylum Chloroflexota; class Anaerolineae; order Anaerolineales; family Villigracilaceae; genus UBA5796. The sequence continues at coordinate 6,610 of DIDQ01000060.1, read as the reverse complement.
CTATCTGAGCATCCAGGCCGAAGGCTCCCCCGACGCCGAATCGGTCAGCGCCGCCAAGATCAAACGCAACCGCATCCACTTCCGGGCCGGGAAATTAGTGCAGATGATGTTGAAACGTGTTGCTTATAAAAAAGATTGAAACCCTTTTAGAGCTTTAAATCACGGCGGTGATTCCCGTAAATCACGGCGGTGATTCTTATAAATCACGGCCCTGATTTTACAAGATCAGGGCCGTGATTTTTTCTCGTGAAATGATGTTGATGAATATCTGAATAGGAAATGAATAGGATTGTTCCTATATAAGGCGGCAATTGCGTAACTACCAAAATCTCTGATTCTGATTTATTTTGTGGTTTCGCCATCAACCATCTACGAATAAGGCCACGAATGCGCGAATTTGCGCCAACCCATTCGAGTATTCGTGAAAATTCGTGGACGGTTTGGTCAAAAACAGCCAAACCACAAAATCCGGCAGAATTAGCAAAATGTGGCTTAAAAGCGTTTTTATCCACGAATTTACGCCAATCAACGCGAATTTAAGGCAGCAAAACCCTGAAAGTTGTCCAAGGATTAAGACTTGTGTAAGAATAACTTCCCGATTCTGGATTTTTTCTCGCTGGTGTCCGTCGGGATAAATCCCTGCCTCAGCACATGGAAGTCGGATAAATCCGACTGGTGGATGTCAGTCCGCAGGCGGCGCGTTGAGCCTGTCGAAACGACTTCCACGAACTGAGCAGGTGGCTTTAGCCCCGCTCGTCCCGCGTGAAACACGGAAGTTATTTTTACACGACTCCTTAGCGAAAATTCGCGCAGACCTGCCCTGAGCTGGTCAAAGGGTTAGCGGATAAAACATGGGTCTGAGCAGCTATCAGCCTGCATACAAGCAATTTCACTTATTACGGAACAAGTCTAATCATACAGGCTACGGAAGTCAAAGACTTCCGTAGCCTGTTTTCACACCAGACGCTCAAACCAACCCTACTCCCCCACCGTATGCAGCAAGGCCATATTCGGCGGGCGCATCGCGCCGACCGGGAACCCGCAGACCACCACCACCTGGCTGCCCGGTTTGATTCCGCTCTCGATCAGGGCCGAGTCCACGTGCCCGATCATATCTTCCAGCGTATTGGCGAACGGCACCAACTGCGGGTACACGCCCCACAGGAAAGCCAGTTTCCGATAGGTCCTGACCTCGGGCGTAAAAGCCAGGATACGCTTGGCCGGGCGGACCTTCGACATCAGCCAGGCTGTACTGCCCTGGGAGGTAAAAACAGCCACGGCATTTACGTCCCGGTCTTCTGCCAGCTCGTGGGCTGCCCACGACATGGAAGCCGCGTCGCTCTCCCCCAGGCCGCCGGGTTCCAGAACGGTCCCCCATTCGGTAAAATGCGATTCGGCTTCGGTGATGATGCGCGCCATCATCTTCACCGACTCGACCGGATACCTCCCGGACGCCGTTTCAGCCGAAAGCATGACCGCATCGGTCCCGTCGAAGATGGCGTTGGCAATATCCGAGGCCTCGGCCCGGGTCGGCAACGGATTGGCGATCATCGTCTCCAGCATCTGGGTGGCGGTAATGACCAGCTTGGCCCGGGCGCTGGCCCGGCGGATGATGTGCTTTTGCAGCACCGGCACGCGCTCCGGGGGCATTTCCACGCCCAGGTCGCCGCGGGCGACCATCACCCCGTCCACGACGCCCAGGATGGCTTCCAGGGCTTCGATGGCTTCAGGGCGTTCCAGCTTGGCGATCAGCATCGGCGCAGGTTTGCCGCTGGCGAAGCGCTCCATGGCCTCGCGCACCTGGGTCACATCTTCGGGGGTGCGCACAAAGGATACTGCGACCGCGTCCACACCCTGGGCGACACCGAAGGCCAGGTCAGATTCGTCTTTGGGGGTATAGCCCGAGATCCGCAAGCGGACGCCGGGCAGGTTGATCCCCTTATGGGAGGTCAACACTCCGCCGACGATCACGGTCGCCCCCAAGCTGCCGCCCTCAACGGAATCCACCCTCAGGGACAGGCGTCCGTCATCGAGCAGGAGCAGGTCCCCCGTCTGGACCGAGACGAACAGTTCCCGGAAATCCACCGGGATGGCTTGGCTATCGCCGCCGGGTGGTTTGTCCCCTCCCGCGAAGAGGGTCGCTTTTGCGCCTGCTTCCAGTTGCATGGGCGCATCCAACTTGCCGATCCGAATCTTCGGGCCTTGTAAATCCTGCAATATCCCCACCGATTTCCCCAACCGTTCAGCTACTTCCCGGATGGCCTTGACCCGCGCCGCATGTTGCTCGTGGGTGCCGTGCGAAAAATTCAAACGGCACACGTTGACCCCGGCGCGCAGCAAGGCTTCGAGGCATTCTTCGGAATCGCTGGCCGGGCCAATGGTGGCTATGATCTTTGCTTTTCGTTGGTTCATGATTACCTGCCAATAAAATTATACCCATTTTGGGAGAAATCGAACTCGCCGCAGACTGGAACACTGGTCATTGCGGCGAGTTGCCCCAAAGCGTAAGTCGGATTGGCAATCCGACCTACGCAAACACGTGATCCGGCGGGATGGCATCCCGCGCTACGAAAAGGTAAATGATGAAGCGGTTTCCCTTCGTGTCCCTTCGTGGCCTTTGTGTTTAATGGTTTTTGCAGCAGGGTCACACGTAATTCAGTTCCCTGGCTTCCTTTTCGAGGTCTGGGCGGAAATCAGGATGAGCCACGTTGATCAACTGCCGCGCCCGCTGGCGGATGGTCTTGCCGTACAGGTCGGCTACGCCGTACTCCGTGACCACGTAGCGGACGTGGTTGCGGCTGGTGACTACGCCCGCGCCGTGTTTGAGCAGCGAGACGATCCGGGAGATGCGTGTGCCATCCCGGAGGGTGGTCGTGCTGGGCAGGGCAATGACCGGGACGCCGCCCTTCGAGCGGGATGCGCCGTAGATGAAGTCGAGCTGGCCGCCGACGCCGGAATACAACTTGGGGCCGATGCTGTCGGCGCAGACCTGGCCGGTCAGGTCTATTTCGATGGCCGAATTGATGGCGACCATCCGTTCGTTCTGGGCCACCACGAACGGATCATTGACATATTCGGATCGGTGCAACTCGATCAACGGGTTATCGTCGGCCCAATCATACAAACGATGTGTCCCGATCATGAACCCGGCCACGATCTTTCCCGGATGAAGGGTCTTGCGCGCGTTGGTCAGCACCCCGGCCTCGACAAGCTCGATCACGCCGTCTGAAAAGAGTTCGCTGTGGACGCCCAGGTCCTTTTTATGGTGGAGGTATTTGAGCACCGCGTCCGGGATGGCCCCGATGCCCATCTGCATGGTCGCGCCGTCCGGGATCAATTCCGCAATCGCCATCGCGATCCGTTCGATCACCTCCGACGAACCTTCCTCGGCCATGGGCAGTTCCGAGATGGGATAGTTGACCGGGACGATGTAATTCAGGCGGCTGACGTGGATGAACGAGTCGCCCAGGGTGCGCGGCATTTGCTCGTTGACTTCGGCGATGATGATCCTGGCAGATTCGGCGGGTGTTTTCGTCAGGCCAACTTCCACGCCCAGGGAGCAGAACCCGTGCTCGTCCGGCGGGGAGACGTGGATCAGGGCCGCGTCCAGGGGCAGGTGTCCGTTCTTGAAAAGCAGCGGGAATTCAGAGAGCAGCACCGGCGTAAAGTCCGCCCGCCCCTCGTGGACGGCCTTGCGGATATTGGCGCTGATGAACATCGAGTTGACCCGCAAGTGTCCCTGCATTTCCTGGGAAACGTAGTCCGCCGGGCCGACGGTGAGCGCCTGGCAAATCTCCACGTTTTCGAGATCGGGAGCGCGCCTGACCAGCGCCGCCAGCACCTTTTGGGGCACCGACACGTTCCCGGTCAGGAACAGGCGCATGTTGGATTGGATCGCGCCGGCAGCCTGTTCGGCGCTTACTATGCGGGATTTGTACACATCAATCCACGCCATCGGAGCCTCCGTCGGTCAGGCGCGCCAGGTTGCGCATCTCGCCGTTATGGGTGTTGACCGCCAACGACAGGGAAGGGTTCGTTTCAATCGCTTCCTGGATGCCGTTAGCCAGTTCGATGATGTACCACATGGCCGAATTCATGAACGCGTGCGAAGAGGTCCGCCCGATCACACCTGAGATGTTCGGCACGCAATAGTGCATGATGCCCTCGTCAACATAAGTTGGGCGGTCGTGCATGGTTGGGCGGGAGGTCTCGAAACAGCCGCCCTGGTCAATGCTCAGGTCAATGACAAGGGCGCGGGGTTTCATCGCCCGCACCGTCTCACGCGAGACGATGACCGGCGTCCGCTCGCCCGGAACGAGGATCGCCCCGATGACCACATCCGCAAAGGCGCAGGCGCGTTCGATGTTGCGCTTCGAAGCAATCATGGTCACGGCGTTCTGGAACCGCTCCGCAATACGCTGCAAGGGTTCCATGTCATTGTCGAGCAGCGTAACATGCGCGCCTAACCCGAGGAAAGCCTGCGCCGCGCAGGTCCCGGCAGACCCGGCCCCCAGGATGACCACTTCCGCCGGGGGGACGCCGGCCACGCCGCCGAGCAGGATGCCCTTGCCGCCCCAGTTATTTTGCAGGAAGCGGGCCGCGATCTGGGCGGTCATCAAACCGCCTATCTGGCTCAGAGGCCGCAAGACGGGCAGCGACCCGTCCGGGAGTTGGATCTGTTCGTAAGCGATGGCCGTGATCTTTTTTTCGAGCAGGGCATCAATCCGGTCCTGGCGGGTCGAGGCCAGGTGCAGGAATCCCGCCACTGCGCTGCCGGGCTGCATCCATTCCAGTTCGTCCTGCAACGGACGGGCGATCTTGCAGACCAGGTCGGCCCGGCCGATGACCTCGTGCGGCGAGTAGGCCAGCCGCGCTCCGGCGCGCTCGTAATCCTGGTCGCTGAAGCCCGCCCCCAGGCCGGCGTCATGTTCCACAAAAATAGTGTGGCCCTGCTCAACCAGGATCTCCACACCCGCCGGGGTCAAGCCCACCCGGTACTCGAAAGGACGTCTCTCTTTCGGAACGCCAATGTTCATAGAATCTCCTTTTCAAACAGTCGCCAACCTTCGCAAGGTTGCAAGGTGTATCATCTAGGTGTCGTCCATCATAACATCGTGGACGGTCTAGTGAGACAACCATCAGGACATCGTAGACAGCACATTAACAACCGAAACCATCACAACATCGTGGACAAGCGCGCATAATTTATTTACTCGTATCAGGAAGCAGGTAAATTATGAGCGAACAAACCGATTATGAAGACAGGAAATCACTGATGCACTTGCTGAACAGTGGCAAGAAGCCAAATGAGGCCGCGCAGGAATTAGGCCGGTCGCGCGCATGGGCATACAAATGGCAAACCCGGTATGAACAGGCTGGTTGGTCAGGGCTGAAAGCGCAATCGCGGATGCCGAAGCATGTTCCCAGACGAACCCTGGTCGAAGTTCGCCAGGCGATCTTGCATGTGCGCAGCGAGCTCGAAGCCGAGCGTGAAAATGAAGATAGCCTGGGCTACATCGGTGCAGATGTGGTCTATGGTCTTTTGCGCATGCGTGGGATTAGCCCTGTACCTGCGGTGAGTACCATTGAACGTATTTTGCGACAGGCAGGTAAAACAAAGCCCCGCCTGCCGCCGGTGGAAAAAGAAGTGGTGTATCCACATCTGAAACCAACTGCGGCTCATCAACTAACGCAGGTGGACATTGTTCCACACTACCTGACCGGCGGGCAGAGCATCGCCTGTTTCAACAGCATCGATGTGGTCTCTCGCTATCCGGCAGGCAAGCAGTATGCCAACAAAGGTTCCGAGCAGGCCAGCGATTTCATCCTGCACCTCTGGCGGGAGTTGGGACTTTCGGAGTATCTCCAGATGGACAACGAAAGTTGTTTCAGCGGCGGGTACAAACATCCGGGTGTGATTGGCAAAGTTGTACGACTGGCGTTGTATGCAGGCGTCCAACCCGTATTCTCACCGTTTTATCACCCCGAAAGCAATGCCTTTGTCGAACGCTTCCACCAGGATTACTCCGATTTTGTCTGGAACAAAGTACATCTGGAAAATCTTGCGGCTGTGCATCAACGCTCCGCAGGCTTTTTCCCAAACTTCCGCACCAGCCATCATCACTCCGCTCTCGCTGGTCAATCTCCACTGGAACTCCATCGCACTCTGCCTGTCCGCAAGTTGCCAGCCGGTTTTTCTCTGCCAGGTCAATTGCCTATCACCGCTGGACAGGTTCATTTTCTGCGAGCAATCGATGAAAACCGCAATGTCCTGATCCTGAACAAAGTCTGGTCTGCCGGAAAGGGGCTTCCCGATCAAGGCGTTTGGGCAACCCTGTCGCTCAAGCCTACGGGCGCAACCCTGCGAATTTATGATGCCGCACCAGATGCACAAAAACGACTCTGCCTGGCCGAACACCCTTTCCCGCTCAGCGAACCGGTTGTGCCGCTTCAATCTCAATTCTCCCAAAAGCAACCAGGGTTGAATTGGTGGCAGACGCTGCTTTCCAGTTTGTTCAAACACCCTGTTTTGAACCCGTCTACGATGTCTTGATGGTTGTCTCGGTTGTTAAGGTGCTGCTTTTGTCTATGATGTTATGATGGATGACAC
>DIDQ01000076.1 GCA_002418215.1 Anaerolineales bacterium UBA5796 | reverse complement strand
GCAAACCGTCAGCCGCTGGCCCGGCTCGGTCAGGTCGCCGAGCAGGTCGCCGGTCCCGGCCTCGAACACGACCGTCCCCGGCGGGACGTGGATGACCAGGTCATCGGCTGAACGCCCGGTCATTTTTTGTTTGGCCCCGTTCCGCCCGTCGTCTGCGGTGAAGCGGGTGGTGAAGCGGAAGGTGTTGAGGGTGTTGAGGGTCGGCTGGACTTCGAGCACCACGTCGCCGCCCTTGCCGCCGTCGCCGCCGTCGGGACCGCCGCGCGGCACGTATTTTTCGCGCCGGAAGTGGACGGCCCCATCGCCGCCCTTGCCGGACTTTACGTAGATTTCTGCCTGGTCAATGAACATAGGGTTTCACTAATTTTCGGATACGTAATCACATGCTGCTATCGAATTCTGCGTTAACCCAAAGCACCTCTGTCCTGTCGTGCTTGTTGTTGTCTGCTCCTGTGTTGGTTGAATGGGCTTTCTTGGTTGGCGCTTCTATGTATTTCCAATCACAATACAATTCGTCCATCAAATCGCTATGATAGCCGGACAGGGCAACCTTTCCGGCAACTTGATGAAGCACCCTGGATAATTCCCGGTGCTCGTCATTGGACATTTCAAAAGCATAAGCGTTTGTGTCAGAACGCGATTCGTGAACGTAGGGAGGATCACAATAGAATAGTGTTTCGGAGCTGTCAAACCGTTGAATAACTTCTATCGCCGGGGCGTTTTCTATTTGGATCCGAAGCAATCGTTGTGCAATTTCCGATAAACCTTCGACGCTGCCCAGCCAGCGCGACACAGCGCCGGCCATTTCGGAACGGCTGGTCAACTTGCAATGCGCCCAGCGCCCCTCACTTGCTGTCTGGGCCAATCCCGTGCGAACTTGCCGGGCGCGGACGAAAAATCTCCGCGCTCTTTCCAACTCGGTCAGTTTTTCCGAATGTCCGTTGACAGCAATCCGCAATTCCTCTCTGGAAAAGGGGGTTAGTCCAATAGCTTCCAATAGCTCATCTTTATGTTCGCGGAGCACCCTGAAAAAATTAACGACTTCGCCGTCAATGTCATTATAAGTTTCCACTGGCGATGGTTTTCGATTGATCAATACGGCTGCCGAACCGCCGAATGGTTCGCAGTAATGGGTTGTTTCTGGCAGCAGAGGCAACAGCCAATCCAGATGATTGTATTTTCCTCCGTACCAGCCAAATGCTATTTTTTTCGAAGCCATATTCGTATCCTGCTCTCTGTTATTTGCTCCCCTATAGTTTATCATCCGAACGGATGTTTTGACATGATTATTGGAGTTCCCCCGTTTCAGTATCGCCGGATCAGGCTTTGGTTTTTGAAAAGCAAGCTTTATTGGAAGTGTTTCAAACGATCTGAAGGAACGTCCTGCAGGTCTTCTTTGAGAGATCTTACCCGTTTTTTAACTTCGGGTGTAACTGCTCAGACTTGCAGGTTTTTCGCCTGACTCGGCGGGCTGCCCTTACAGGGGGCTTCGCACAAGCCCTGCCTCAGTACGAAAAAGCCCTTCGGGCTGCTGAAAAGTCGGCCTTTGGCCGGACTTCCATGAACTGAGGCAGGGATTTATCCCGCCGGAATATGCCGGGAGGCCAGACGGCTGAACAGTTACCTTCGGGCGTTGTTTCAGTTGAAATGAAAACGCCGCACAAGAACGATGCGGCATTCTAACCTGATAACAAATTGCGATGCGTTCAGGCTGCCACAGTTTCGAAAGCCACGCTCAACCGCGATGACTTGGGCAGGCTGTAATTCAACTTTTCGAAGCCGATCACGTTCCCTTCCTTGTCCTTCATCAAGATGACTTCGTCGCCCGTCTCTTCGGCTACGTACTCATCCTCGGGATTGCCGAACCAAACGGTCAGGGTATTCCCTTCCTGGTCGTAATAAACTTTTACCTGGGCCATATTCGTACTCCTTCTTTTATCGCATCGGTCGGGTAAGTTGTGATGAGAAATCCTTCACCGTTAAGACGTTTGGCTACTGCACAAACCCATCTTCCCATAGGCTTGCGTGACGCGAACTCGAAAACCCAGAGGGGTTACTACTTCAAAGAGCAGAGCATTGTCAAGTGGCATGTGTCTATTTTATCTCAAATGGGGGACAGATGAAGTTCGATGGTTGGCGTTTCCCCGTTTCACCTCTGCCATATCAGGCTTTGATCTTGAAAATTCAGGCTTTGGTTTTGTAAAATCAAACTTTGAATCGAGTGGATTCAAAGTTTGAATCGAGTCGATTCAAGCTTTGGATTTGCCGGAACAGGCTTTGGATCCGGCAGTTGACGGCGGCCGCGCCGGGGGGATGCAGCCTTCCCCGGCCGCTTCCTCTTCCCGGATTACGGGATCACTTCACATTCCAGGAAAGTGGTCGTCCCCGCGTCGTCAATGCAGGTGTCGGTGTCTTTGTTGCGCTGGCCGCCGTCCAGGGTGTCGCTGCCGGGACCGCCGACCAGCACGTCGTCCCCGTTATCGCCGTTGAGGGTATCGTTGCCGCCTCCCCCGACGATGCAATCGTTGCCGTTCCCCCCGTCAATCACGTCGTTTCCTGCCGTCCCCAGGATCAATTCGTTGTCCTTGCCGTTGCCTGCCCCGCTGCAATATCCGCCCCCGCATTGGACGATGGTTTCCAGGGTGTTGCGGATACCGGCGCACTCTGGAGGCGCAAGCTCGCTGATCAGGATGGCCGAGAGCCGGTCTGCCAGGCGCGTGACCGGGATGAAGTTGTTGGCCGCCAGCGCAGTCACCAGGCTGACCTGGACCAGGAAGATGAAGGCGGCCAGGGTGAGCAGGCCGATTTTTCTCCTGTCCATGGCTTATCCCGGGCGCGGCCCGGCCCCGGAAGTTTCGGGGCGGAACAATCCCGCAATTTCCTGGGCCGGGACGGGCCGCCCCAGCAGGTAGCCTTGCGCCTGCGACCCTGAACGTTGCAGGAACACTTTCTCTTCGTCCGTTTCGACTCCTTTGCCGACCACGTTCAACCCCAGGGTGGTGGCAACCGCGATCATCCGCTGCATGTCGTCCACCTCTGCCGGGTTGCCCATTTTCTTGACCAGCAAACGGTCCATTTTTACGCAGCTGACCGGCATCTGGCTGATCGAAGAAAGCGCCACCTCGCCGACGAAATCATCAATTGTGATGTGCAGGCCCATGCCTTTCAACTTTTTCAATTGTTCCAGAGCTGCCGGCGTCTGCCTGGTTATCTCGCCTTCCTGGATCTCGATTTGCAGACCGCTTGGGTCTATATCGGTCATCAGCAGGATGCGCTGGAGGAGTTCGGCCGGTTTGCGTTCCAGGTTGTAGGCCGAAAGATTGACCGCCAGTTTCAAGTCGAGGCCGGCATCCTGCCAGCCTTTGAGCTGGGCGCAGGCAATTTTCAGGACCCACTCGTCCAGCTTGCCGATGTCCCCGGTCATCTCCGCGGCCTGGATGAACTCCCCGGCCGAGATCAGCCCGCGCTGGGGATGCTGCCAGCGCAACAAGGCCTCGACCGCAGTGACCTGCCCATCCTGCAACGAGACGATGGGCTGGTAATATACCTGGAATTCGCTGTTATCCAGCCCGCGTTTGAATTCAGACCGGTAGTCTTCCAGCGCATGGGTGACGATCACGGGCTGGTGTTTATCCTGTAAATAGGTGTAAGAAAACCCGCCAGCGAGCACGAGGTAGTGATCGGTTTCCGGCTTCGATTCGTGCAGGATCATGGCGTTGTGTTTTTCGGCCAGCTTCGCCAGGTCGTCTATCGAACTGACCTCGATGGGCTGGGCGTGGAGGCGCGGTCCCGCTTCCTGCACGTCTATCACCAGCGGGTCGTATTTCATGCGGACGAAAGTTTCGCGGTCGTTGCGGGAGAGGCGTTCCAGTTGGAAACCCAGCACTGCCAGCCCGCTCAAGGAGAGAGCCAGGCCAATCACGGCGATCAGGCGCAGTACAGGCACGATGAGTTCCGCCCCGAACAGCGCCACGGTATTCGGGACGCTCTTTTCCTGGTGCAGGACGCTCGTCTCGCGTGGATTGAGCGGGTCGCCCTCGCCCCGCCGGACCAGGAAGAATTGGGTGCGGTCGTACTGGAAGGCGAGTTCCGGCTCGAAGGTCGCTTCCAGGGCGCGGCCTGCATACAGCCCGGTCACGTGGATTCGCGGGTAAATGGACAGGTAGTAGGCCCCCGGCCGCTCGGACGTGATCGCCTCGACCGATTCGATCAGGTTGACAACCTTGCATAAATTCAGTTCTGCCTGGGTGTTGAAAGTGTTTCCGGCAAACGGCCTCTGTTCCTGCAAGGGGATGGTTCGCTGCCACCCGCTCTGGGGGTGGGCCAGGATGGCGGTCATCTGGTAGGTCCCGGCGGCGTTTTCGAGCGGGGAAGCTGCCAGGGTGTAGTAAAAAATCAGGGTGACCGAGCAGGTGAGGGACGGGAAGACCGGTTCCCCGCTGCGGATGGTGGAAGTGTCGTAAACGCCTTTGGGGGCATCTGCCGAATACGAGAAAAATCCCAGGTGGTGGTAACTCAGGTCGTCCGAGACGGTCTGGGTCGTTGGGCGGGTAAAGGCCAGGATGCCCAGCATGACGGAAAGGAAGGCAACGACCGCCAGGGCAAAGAAAACCGTTTCGATCAGGTTCTTGCGCCCGGCGCGCTCCCGGTACGGATCCCGGTTCGCGGTCGCGAGGGCCGCCTCGTGCGGGCGACCGGCTTTCGGGGACCGACCCAGGCTGGACAACCCCCCGCGGACCTTCATCCAGATCCGCTTCGGATTTTCTTTCTCATTCATGGATTGCTTCCTTCGCTTGGACACGAACAACGTCGCGGCGGCCAGGCTGCCGATGATCCCTGCGACGAGGGCCATGTAGACCGGCTCCCGGAGTTTTTGCATGGCGAGGCCGAAACGAGGTAAATGCACCCAAAGTTTGCCGAGGACTTCTTCGCGGGTGGGTTCGTACCCGTCAGTCCAGGAATTGTTGTCGCCTTGCAGCAGGAACCGGCCCCGGTCTTCGTCAATGATCCGGTGGATGACGTAGCGGTCGAGGTCGGCATTGCGATAGGCAACCACGTCCCCCGCCCGGTAACTGTCGGCTTTGTGGACGATGACCAGGTCGCCGAAATGCAAATTCGGCTCCATGCTTTGCCCCGAGACGATGACATAGGTCGCCTGTCCCCCGGCCTGCGCCGGGGCCAGGGTGAACCACAGGGCAGCCATCAGGGCGATCCACAGGGCGGTCAACAGGGCTTGGTTTCGGCGGCGGTAGATGGACATCTCAGAATTAACCGGGACAGGAAAAAAAGAACCTGTCAGTGGCGTATCCTTATCGGGGCCGCCACTGACAGGTCTTTTGCGTGTTACTTTGGCCGGAAATTTTCTGGCATGCCCGCGTTGATCGGGACAGCAAGTAACATCCCTTACTGGGCAGCGATGACGCGGAAACTGGCAGCATCCAGGGCGGTGACGCCGGTGAAGGTGCAGGTCCAGTGGTTGCCGGTGTTGGTGCAGGCATCGGCGAAGGTCTCGGTGAGGGCTGCGTCTGTCAGGCTGGCCTGTACGCTCGAAGCCGCGGCGTCGAGGTCGAATTCGACGGAGGCGATCAGGGCCGGGTTGACCGTGTCGAGGTTGTAGGTGACGCCGGTGACGGTATACCCGCTGACGGTGTTGTTGCCGTCGCCGGCTTTCCCGGCGTCTGCCAGGGTGTTGCTGGCGGCCATGGCGTAGGCTGTGCTGGCAAAGGCCAACGCAACGATCAGGATGGCGAGGCTTCTGAAGATACGGGAATGGATCATTTTGACTCCTTTTGAAAAATCTTGGCTCTGGATATTGAGGCTATCATACAAAAGGAGCGATGATTTGTCTGTCAGGAATCTTTGACTCGCCGTTTACAATTTTGAAATGAGACAATGCCGGCAGATTAATCCAGGGGGGTCAGCCCGTGCTTGATGGCAAAACGCACCAGTTCGGGCAGGTCGTGGACATCCAGTTTTTCCATTAAACGACTGCGATAGGTCTCGACCGTTTTGGGAGACAATTCCAGTTTTGCGGCGATGGCGGCGCTGGAATGGCCTTCCACGGTGAGTTGCAGCACCTCCCGTTCGCGCGCGCTGAGCATTTCGAGCGGGCTTTGCGCCTGGCGTTTTTCGATGTAAGCCTGCACCATCGTATTCCTGATCCTGGCGCTCAGGTAACGGCGTCCCAACAAGACAGTCCGCACGGCAGAAATGACCTCGGCCCCGGCGGATTCTTTGAGCAAGTAACCCTGCGCGCCGGCCTGGAACGCCCGAAAGATATGTTCAGCGTCCGAGTATACAGACAGGATGATGATCCGGGCTTGCGGCAGGCTGTCGTGGATCATGCGCGTGGCTTCGATCCCGTTCAGCACGGGCATGGCGATATCCATGACAACAACCTCGGGGCCGGTGTCGAGCACACCCTGGATGGCCACGCTGCCGTTTTCGGCTTCTCCCACCACCTCGATATCCCCCTGCGATTCGAGCAGGAAACGCAGCCCATCACGGAGGACGCGATGGTCGTCGGCAAGGAATACTGAAATCGTCATGGCTCCTGCCTCACCCGGACGATCACCTGTGTCCCTCGCCCGGGCACTGACCTGAGCGTAAAGCGGCCGTTGATCGCCCGCGCCCGTTCCCGCATGATCGTGGTCCCCCAATGTCCTGGGGCATCCAGCGCCGGCTGCTTTGTGTCGAAGCCCTGGCCGTTGTCGGTAACGATCAACAGGATATCGCGGCTGGTTTCGATCAGTTCGATATTTACCCGCGTGGCCTGGGCATGTTTGGCAACGTTGTTGAGCGCCTCCTGGACGATGCGGAATAGCGCGATCTCGATTTCAACCGGCAGGCGGGTGTGGTTCAAATAGCGGTCATTGATGGCGACCATGACCTTCGTGCGCTGGCTATACTGCTCGCCGTACCAGTAGAGCGCAGCGGCCAGCCCGTATTGGTCCAGCATCGGCGGGCGGAATTCGGCCATGATCGCCCGCATGCGGTCCACGCTCTCCTTGACCAGGTTTTCCGTATCGTCGAGCCGGGAAACGATATCTTGCGGCGTCGTCCCGGGCAACAATTTACGCATGATGTTCAAATTGATGTTGATGGCCGTCATCGCCTGCCCCACACGGTCGTGCAATTCGCTGGCTAAATGGCTGTACTGGTCTTCCTGGGTTCGGACCAGTTGCTTCGAAAGGCCGCGCAGCTGGGTCTGGCTTTCAGTGAGCTGCTCCAGCAGGCGGGCGTTATGGATGGCCAGGGCGATCGGGCTAACCAGGCTTTTTACGAAAGCCAGCTCGTCAATGGAAAACAGATCACCGGCCTCCCTGGCGATTGCAAAAGCGCCGACAGGCTGGCTGCTGACCTGCAAGGGAAACACCTCCAAAGCGTGCAGGCCGTTTTCGCCCAACTGCGCCGAGAATTCAGGAGGAAGGAGCGCAATCCCTTCCTCCCGGGTCAGGTTTTGCGCCGAGAACCGCTTGCCTTCGATGATGTCGTGGAAGAACGCATTTGTTTCGAAATGGATGATGCGGTTGAGCCACTGATCGCGCTGGCGCACCTGGTTCTCCGGATCCTTGTCCGAGACTGCAACGACTTCCAGGGCCGTGAGCTCCGGGATGAAAACAGCGATCAGGCAAATATCCCCCACCAGTCCCGTAATTTGGGTCGTGATGTGTTCAAGAAGTTGGCGATAATTCTGGGTGTCTTCGATCAAACGCTGCAAAAAATTTGCCAGGAATTCAGCCCGGCGCTTATCGTCCGCCAGTTTTCGGTTCAAGGATTCCAGTTCTGTTGTGCGTTCCCGGACTTTACGCTCCAATTCCCCCGTAAGCTCGCGCACCTGCTCTTCGGCCCGTTTTTGATCGGTCATATCCCGGCCAATGACGGCCAGCCGAATAACCTTGTTGCCCTGGTCTGTGATCGGGATCAGGCGAATTCGCAAAAAGCGCGTGCCTGCTTTCGCGCTGGTTTCGTAAATTGACCCGCTCCGGCTGGCCTCGTAAACCCATTCCCGGATCGGTACGCCATACGGCGTGAGCATCTGGAAGATATTCTTGCTGACGAGGGACTCCGCCTTCTGTTGCATCCACTCCGCGCTCACGTTATTGGCCGCCAGGATGGTCCCGTTGGGTTCGATCAACACCACGGATTCGATTGTAGACTTGAAAATCGTCTCCAAATCCTGCTGGACATTCAGAAACAGGCTGGCAGTGTGCAGGGATTTCGCATCCTTGAGAGTTTTCATGGCTTTCATAAGATACTTGCAAATTCAAGTTTTGTCCTTACACCATCATAACAAAAAGTCGGGCAGGTCACTGCCCGACTTGAACACCGTCCCGAAGGTTTGTTTCGAATGCCCCAGCGCTTATGAGCAACCCTTCGGCAAGCTCAGGGCAGGCTCCTTCGGCAAGCTCACATCGTCCTGATGTCCTTCGGGAGGACAATGCCTTCGGGACGTTCTTCCCACATTCTCCGCTCACTCCACGCTGACCAGCACTGCCCGCACCATGCGCCGGAAGAAATAGTTCCCGCTGAAGGGGTTGTAGAACTCGCACGAGAGCAGCGTGACCCAGTCGTATTCTTCGTGCTTGAAGGCCGCGCCCACATTGCCGGTCAGGATCAGGCGGCTCTCGCGCACCTCGTAAGTGTACACCTTGCCCCAGGCGTTGATCTTGACTTGGTCGCCGTATTTGAGCGTTTTCAGTTTGGCAAACGGCCCCGGCTGGTTGTTGGCATCCCAAACGTGGCCGGTCAAAACGGTATTACCCGCCCAGGTGGGAAAAGCCGAGCCGGAGAGATACCCGGCGCTGTTCCCGAGCCAGGTCACGTCCCAGCCGTTATCGGTCTGGGGGACGCCGGTGATGGGCATTTTCACCTCGATGGAGGGGATTTCCAGCACCAGGTCGGTCTCGCTGTAGGCTTTCGCAGCGGGCTGGACCGGGAGGCTGGTCGCCGTCCCCCGGGCGAAGCCGGTGGCCGGAAGGGATCCCGGAACGGCCAGGACGGTGAAGTTGACCTGGGCATCGCTCTGCCCGCCGTTCAGTTTGTTGTTCCACAGGTCTTCGATGGAGGTAGTGCCGCACACGAACAGACGGTAGGTCCCGGCGGGCAGGGGGGCCGGGAGGGTCAGCGTGGCCGTGTAAGGACCGCTGCCGCCGTTGTTGGTGTAGGATGCCTTGCTGATCGCCTGCCGCACGTCATCCGTGACCACCCCACCCAGGCAGGTCTGGGTATTGAAAATACCGTTAGCCCCGTCTTCGACCAGCAGGTAGTTGGCGAGGTTGTTGGCCGCCCCCGCCGAACCGTCGTTCTTGACATCTTCGCTGAAATTGACGGTGATGGTCGAAGGCCCGGTCGTCAGCGTGACCCCGTTCGACGGGTCGCTCCCGGTCACGACCGGGAAATCGGTGTCGCTCAGCTCGAACGCCCCGGCGTCGCACAACCCCCCGGCCGGCTGCGGACGGGAGACGCCGCGCTGGTCGGTGGATACCGCACAACTGGCCGCCGGGATGGCGTCCAGGGCCGGGCTGTCGGCGAGCAGGGCATGGGTCCGGGTGGGGCCGCCGTTGTCGGCCAGGGCCGCCAGGCGCGGGTCGGTCGTCGTCTGGTCGCCGGTCCCGGTGGCAG
>DIDQ01000078.1 GCA_002418215.1 Anaerolineales bacterium UBA5796 | reverse complement strand
CGCCGACCGCGCCGCCCAGCAGCCCGCCCAACATGCCTTTCCAGGCCTGGCTCTTGCCGACCACGCCTTCGGCCGCGCCGATCAGCAGACCGAAGACGCCCCAGCCGATGACCCGGCCGAGCAGGCCCGCGCCGACCGATTGGAAGGCGAACTCGCCGAGCGGCAGGCCGAGCGCCCCGGCTACGAAGCCGAGCATCCCGCTGAACAGCCCGGATTTGGCCGCCTGGACCGGGTTGCGGGTGAGTGCGCCTTCGGTGAGGCCGATGAACAGCCCGACGCTCAACCCGACCAGTGCCCCGACGACCGCCTCCGTCAAGTAAAGGTTGTCAGCGAAAGACAGGCCCAGCAGGTCGCTGACCTGCCAGCCGAACAGCCCGCCGAGTGCGCCGAGGACGGCGTAGTAATAAGTGCGTGTGCGTCTGCTCATCGTGAGTTTTCTCCTTCTTCCTGCACCGGGAACTCTTCAGCTTGTTCGGGTTCCTCGGGTTTAGACGGGGCTTTTTCCAGGTCGTCCAGGAACGCGCCGGGGGAGTGAAGGTTGTGCCAGTTGACGATGCTGCCTTCAGTGCCCGCGCCGTTGACCTCGTAGAAGCCGAAATACCGGCTGGAATCGAGAACGCCGTTCTTCTGGCGGATGAACACGCCGCCGATACTGGTGTGCGGCTCGACCACCAGCGCCACCTGCCAGGGTTCGGGGAAGAAGCTGTTGTGCAGCCAGGTATCGTAGCGCGACAGGAAAAGCCCCATGCGCGGGTGGGTGTGGTACCAGCCGACGATCCGTTTATCAGGATACTGCGATTCGATCCGGCTGTGGACGTCTACCAGGGTGTCCTGGGTGAAGGTCAGGTAGGCGCTGCCCTGGCGGGTGAACCTGGCCGGCAGCATCTGGTCAATACGGACGTATTGACCGATCCCGTTTTCGTGGGTACACCAGTGGCCGATGAGGATACCGCCAACTTCGAAGTCCGGGTCGCTGGCTGCGTGGACGCCGATGCGGCTGAAAGCCACCTGGCTCATGTAAACCGAGACGACCGGGTGCAGCCCGTAGCCGTCGTAGGGAGAATCCCAGCGGCGGGCGCCGTCCACCGGGGGGCAGCCCGCCTCCGGCTGGGGGATATCGGACGGTAAGATGCGAATAGCTGAGTTAGCCATAAGAACTCGCCAATCAATCCGGGTTGTATGAAATAAAGGGGTTGCCCTGTCCCCTCCCCGGAATAGCAAGGGGACAGGGGAATTGAGCGGCCTCAGCCCGCAGTGACGTCGGCGGTCATCATCAGCCGGTCGTTTTCGGGGATGCCCGCATCTGCAAGAGTCTCTTCCTCTTTCAGTTCGCGGCCCAGGGCCTTGCTGTCGAGGCGGTAGGACATCGGGCGTCCATCCGGGCCGGTGACGGGCAGTTCCAGCGAAGTGGTCAACTCCGGCAGGAGTTCCTTCACGGCCACGTCATCGGGCACTTCGGCGGTACGGCTGCCTCCCGAAGGCAGGACAATGGTGACAGGTAAATCAGACATAGTAGACTCCTTTTCTAGATAACTATTGTGATGCCGATCATACGTTTTCAGGATTGTCACCCTGAGCGACAGCGAAGGGTCTTTGTCGCATTGGCAAGATTCTTCGCTATCGCTCAGAATGACACTGCTTATGGTGGGTTACTTGAACTTGATCAATGGCTTCTTCTTTTCGTCTTTCTTCGGCGATGACAGCTTGATCCGCTCGGGGCGGAGCAACTCGCTGGTATCCACCGGGAAGATGGTCGGGTGCTTCTTGCGGTATTCCCGGCTCCAGCGCGCGGCTTCGGGGTCCCAGGGGAACGGCGGTTTGGTGGGGTCGTCGTGGTAATTCTTGTATTGCAGCATCTCGCCCAGCATGATCACCAAGCGGTCGAGCGAACGGCTGGCCGTCCACCAGGCGGCATCAATACAGACGCTGCCGTTCAGGTGGTTGATGTTGGGGTGCCAGATGGGCGTCATCCATTTCATCCCCGGCCAGCGCTGCGGGTACTGGTTGTGCAGGTAGATCTCCACCTGGTGGCGGTTGCTGAACTTGGGATTGCCCTGGCGGTCCACCTCGCTGATGCTCTTGCATTTGAAAGTTACGATGTACCGCTCCGGCGGCAGGTTGGGGCGGGAGGACTCGGCCTTGAACGAAATCACGTCGCTGCGGGCGGCCAGTTCCTGCATCTTCTCGAAATCGGCCCGCAGGCGGCGCATACGCGGGCTGTCGGCTACCGCGACGATCCCTGCCCCGGCGGTGATGTCGGCGGTCAGCATTAGCCGGTCATTTTCCGGGATGCCCGCGGCGGACAGGGTTTCGTCCTCCTTCAACTCGCGGCCCAGGGCTTTGCTGTCTATGCGGTAAAACATCGGGCGTCCGTCCGGGCCGACGGTGGGCAGTTGCAGCAGGGCAGTGAACTCGGTCAACAGGTCATGCACCGACACGTCGTCGGGCACTTCGGCGGCCCGCGCCCCGCCGCTCGGCAGGACAATGGTCACATTCAGATCAGGCATGGTTCCTCCATCAAGAGTTGTAGTGCGGCACCTGGCAGGCGCCGGTGATCTCCCAGCAATCGCCGTGGTGTTGGGAGTGGCAGACCTTACACTCCACCATCCCGCGGGGATCGTTTGCGACAACGGGTTCGAGGCAGTACGGACAGACGTGCTCTTCGACCTTCGCCAGTTGGATTTCGGATCTGCCGCGCGCCCGGGCTTTCTTCGGTTTCCGTGCCGCCGGTTTCGGGACGACCAACGTGGATGGCTTCGCCAGGATGCGGGTCGGGGAAAAGGCTGCGGCGGAGACCTTCTTTGGGGGCTTCTTCACTTTCGCAGCGGCCCGGACCTTCAGGCCTGCATCCCGTTTCGACGGGCGGACCAGCGGCCAGGAGGGTTTCGGCAGCCTGGGCAGGTTCGGCTTCCTGAATTTCGGCAGTTTGGGCCGGGGCAGGTTGGGCATCCTGAATTGCGGCAATTGGGGCATCCTGAACGCCGGGCGGCTGGATTTTTTGCCTGCAGGTTTCTTCGACGGAGCCGGTTTCGGCGGCGCAGACGGGACCCTGGGCGCTGCCCGGCGCAGGACCAGCATCGAAAGGGAGATCGCCAAAGCGCCGATCCCGACCTGGGCCAGTCCCAGCCAGTCCGGCTGCGCCAGGTTGAGAGTGAAACCGAGTCCCAGCCGCCAGCCGGTGAAAAACCCTAAAATGTTGAGCGATAAAAGCAAGGTAGCCAGCGATACCACGAACCGGAAAAACCCGTTCCATTTGCGAAGCACCAGCCGGGCGCTGATCCCGGCCAGCAGGCCCAGGGCCGCATCCGCGAAGACGGCCAGGGCGATGTCCGGCGCGTCCAACCCGGCGCGGAACAGGATGGCGATGCCGAGCGCCGCGGCGCTGCCGAGCAGGAACAGCAGCACCAGCTTGCGGATAAATCCGCTCCGTTCGGCAGGTTGGGAGGGTTTCACGGCGCTCATTGTTGCGGCTTGCATGGTCATGGGTGTCTCATAAATCAGTCGTGCAGGCGCACCCGTCCGCGGGCTTTGTTGGCGGGCGCGTCCTTGATCTTCACTTCGCCTTTGATCCGCACCCGGCCTTTGGGCCTGATCTTCAGCGGCTCAGACTGCTCGAAGTGACGGAAGTGCAGGGACTCGTTCAGGTCGCCGCTCAGTTCGTAGAAACGGTATTCCTCGCCGTTGTTGGCCCGCAGGATGTGCAGGGGCGGCACGCCCACGCTGGACAGGGTGCGGTGCAGGAAGTTCTCCTCGCCAGTGATGCTGTGAGTCAACGTGGCTTCGCGCAGCACGCCGCAAGTGGGGCAGTGCCCGGCTTCGAAAGAAACGTCGCTCAAGGGGCGCAGCACGGCTTCGACCGAGTGGCAGGTTGGGCATTCGAGGGAGGTGATCAGCTCCTGGTCCAGCTCGATAACGGCAGCCGATCCCAGGTCGGCGCGGGCGATGCGGAGCAGGTCGTCCAGGGTGGCGCGTTCGGCCCGGGCGGGCAGTTCGGTCACTTCGCCGTAAGTCCAGTGGCTTTCGCAGTCTTCGCGCGGCACGTAGGCGGTGGTGTGCATCTGGTTGACCATCCCGTTGAAGTGGGTTACTTTGCCTGCTTCGACCGGCAGGTTATGGATCAGCTTGAGGGCCTCCTGCGACTGCATCCCGCCGATGATCGAGGCGATGGTGGGGGTGGTGGGCACTTTGCCAAGCAGGATGTTCTGGCGGGCCAGCAGCGGGCAGGAGTAGCGCAGCGACAGGTCACGCAGGGCCAGTTCGTTGAGGGTGCATTCGTAGCAGGCGCCCTTGCCCGGCACGAAGACCCGCACCAAGCCGAGCAGTTCCTGGATGGCCCCGTCCACCCAGGGTTTGTCCATCCAGTAACAGAAGCGGTTGACGGCCAGGCGGGCCTCACGGTTGTCGAGGCAGCCGACTACCGCGTCCATGCGGCGGATGATGCCCAGGCCGAGGGCGGTGGTCACGTCGCCGTTCAGGTATTGCACGTGGACGTCGGGGTTGATGGCTTTGGCGCGGGCTGCGGCGACTTCGGCCTTGCTGCGGTTGTTGTCGTTTTCACGGAAAAGCACCGAGCGGCTCAGGTTGGCGGCCTCGACGTTATCGAAATCAATGATGAAAATATGGCCCACGCCCATCAGCGCCAGGTTCTTGATAACCTCGTTGCCCAGCGCCCCCGCGCCGACCACCAGCACCTTGGCCTCCCGGACCTTGTCGCGCTCCCACCAGGAGATGAACTCGAACGTGCCGAGGCGGTCCTTCTGCAAATTGGGGATATGCAGCGGCTTGTCGGACGAGATGGGGACCCGCAGCGGGCGGGAGACCGGTTCGTTCGTGGCCGGACGGGCCGCTTTGGCGGCTGCGTCCCCGGCCAGTTCCTTGGCCTGGGTGATGTTGGTCTCGTCTATCGCCCTGGCGAACCAGCCCACGTTCGGGCGGGATTCGATCAGGCGGTTCTCTTCGAGGGACTTGAGCGCCTCGCGCAGGGTGGTGCGGCTGATGCCCAACTGGGTCATCAGTTCACGCTCCGGGGGCAATTGCGTCCCGGGTCCCAGGCTGCCGTCCAAAAGGGAGGCGGCCAGGCGTCCGGCGGAGGTTTGGGCGAGTGTTTTATGGGCAACAGGATTGATTTTCATTTGATTTTCGGGTTTCTCTGGTATGGTGGTCAGACCAAATATACCAATACTATACTCATTTCTCGAACCGGAGTCAACAGGTCTGGTTTAGGAAATAAGTACTACCAGAATCAAAAAGACGGCCCATAAAGAGCCGTCTCTCTGGTCTTGAAACTGTGGAGCTAGGCGACTTCGATGACCGCGCCGGCTTCTTCCAGTTTTTTCTTGGCGTCCATTGCGGCGTCTTTGCCGACCGCGGCGAGCACCTTGCCCCCGGCGGTCTCGGCCATGGTCTTGGCCTCGCCCAGGCCCAGGCTGGTGAGCTGGCGGATGACTTTGATGGTCTCGATCTTCTTGGGACCCGCATCCTTGATGATTACGTCGAACTCGGTCTTCTCTTCGACAGGTTCAGCCGCGGCAACGGGGCCGGCGGCAGCCACGGCGACGGGAGCGGCAGCGGAAACGCCCCATTTCTCTTCGAGCATTTTGACCAGTTCAGCAGCCTCGAGCACGGAAAGCTCGCTAAGCTGTTCGAGCAGTTTTTCAAGATTTGCAGCCATTGGTAGAAACTCCTTACAGATAGTTGAGATTGATTTTTAGTCGGGTTGCGCGATGTTTGCCGATCACGCCGCGGCGGGTGTAGCGCCCTGGTCGGCATAAGCCTTGAGTACGGCAGCCACCTGTCGCCCAGGCTCGGACAGGGTGCGGACGAGTTTGCTGGCGGGGGCCAGCAGCACGCCCAGCAATTGACCGCGGACGACCGGCAACGGGGGCAGTTCGGACAGGGCCTTTACGTGTGCGGCATCCAGCATTTGCTTGTCCATGAAGCCGCCTTTAACTTTGATCGCCTCAAGGCCTTTTGTCACTTCTGACAGGGCCTTGGCCGTCGCAGCGGGGTCGGTGAACGCGAAACTGGCAGCCGTGCTGTTGACCAGGAAATCTTCAGGGGCTTCGAGACCCTGGGCCTCGAATGCCCGGCGAGCCAGTGTGTTCTTGATGACGTGGAACTCGCCGCCGGATTCACGGACCTTGGCGCGGATGGCGTCAAGGTTTTTCATGTTTGCTCCGGTGTATTCCACCAGGATCACGGCCTGGCTTTTGTCGAGCCATTCTTTGTACTGGTCCAGCACTTCGTTTTTGCGCTGTTTTGAGATAGCCAAAGGATTTACCTCCTTTCTAAAAAAGTCTTTGCCTGTCACTTTCCAGGCAAAGACTTTACAGCCGCAAGGGCGGGAGAAATTTCTCCAAGTCTCCACCTGGGCAGGGAATTAAGCCCTCGTGCGAGGGCACCCGCCGTCATTGGCGAAGTCAATTGTTGACAGGCAGTCAACGGGTGGGTGTTTACCCGCTCACTTCCATGGATTGGGCCAGGTTGGGGTCCATTTTGATGCCGGGACCCATGGTGGTGGCCATGGTAATACGCTTGATGTAGGAACCTTTCGCGCCGGACGGGCGGGCCTTCTTTATGGCGTCCATCAGGGCGGCCAGGTTTTCGAACAGTTTTTGCTCGTCGAAGGAAGCCTTGCCGATCGGCACGTGGATGTTGGCGGTCTTGTCCAGGCGAAATTCCACGCGGCCCGCCTTGGCTTCCTGGATGGCGCGGCCCATATCGTCTGCGTTGACCACTGTACCCGCTTTGGGGTTGGGCATCAGGCCGCGCGGGCCAAGCACACGTCCCAGGCGTCCGACCTTGCCCATCATGTCTGGGGTGGCTATCGCCACGTCGAAATCGGTCATGCCCGCCTGGATCTTGCCCAGGGTCTCGTCGTCATCCGCAACCAGGTCAGCACCGGCTTCGCGGGCGGCGGTAGCGCCTTCACCTTGAGCGAAAACCAGCACACGGACGGTTTTACCCAGGCCATGTGGCAGCACGACCACATCGCGCACCTGTTGGTCGGCCTGGCGCGGGTCGAGTCCCATGCGCAGGTGGAGCTCAATCGTCGCGTCGAAGTTGGTTGTGGCAGTTTCTTTGGCTAGCGCAACCGCCTGGCGCGGCTCGTAGAATGTTTCGTTCTCAATTTTGGCTTTGGCAGCCAGATATTTTTTACCGTGTTTTGCCATGATTTATCTCCGTGGTACAAGCGGGCGCTATTAGTCTAATGGCCGGATAATCTAGATAGCCTTGGGTTGCGACCATAAAGTCATACGATCCAAGACTACGTGACCAGGCGACTACAAGACTAATCGGTCCTCCCACCAGTCTAGTCTACGACCGTCAGCCCCATGCTGCGGGCGGTGCCCTCGATCTGGAGCATTGCGCCTTCGAGGTCGATGGCGTTCAAGTCTTTCATCTTCAGTTCGGCGATCTCGCGCACCTGGGCGCGGGTCACCTTGCCAACCTTCTCCTTGTTGGGGACAGCCGAGCCTTTGGGCACACCGGCCGCCTTGCGCAGTAAAACTGCCGCGGGCGAGGTCTTCAGGACGAAAGTGAACGAACCGTCGGTAAAGACGGTGATCTCTGCCGGGAGGATTTCGCCAGCGCGGTTCGAGGTGCGGGCGTTGTACTCCTTGCAGAAGGCCATGATGTTGATCCCATGGCCGGCCAGGGCGGGGCCGATCGGGGGCGCCGGGTTGGCTTTCCCGGCCTCGATCTGCAGCCTGACAATTGCTTTAAGTTTCTTTGCCATTGAATAATACTCCTTTGTGGTTATAGCGGGCGATTACGTGTACCGGGTGTTCTTCCCGGTGTGGGACGCCCTCCCACCCGTATCAAGCCGGATTAAGCGGCCTGTTACCGTTTAAGTTAGGCTTTCTCCACCTGGAGAAAGTCCAGTTCCACGGGCGTCTCACGCCCGAAGAAACTTACCATCACGCGTACTTTCGTGCGCTCCATGTCAATCTCCGCCACCACCCCCCGGAAGTCGTTGAACGGCCCGTCAATGATTCGGACGCGCTCGCCTTCCTTGAAGGTGACTTTGACGGTTGGGGCTTCGGCTTCCATGCGTTTGATGATCTGTGATACTTCCTCGGGGCGCAGGGCGGTGGGCAGGTTGCCCATGCCGACGAAACCGGTCACCCCAGGCGTGTTGCGGACCACATACCAGGATTCCTCGGTCAGGGTCATATTGACGAGCACGTAGCCGGGAAAGATGTGGCGTTCCACTGTGCGGCGTTTGCCATCCTTGACTTCGATCTCTTCCTGGGTGGGGATGACTACATCGAAGATCTTGTCTTTCATCCCCATGGTCTCGATGCGTTGTTCAAGGTTATGCCGGACTTTGTTTTCGTAGCCGGAGTAGCAGTGGATCACATACCAGGCGGGCTGACCCTCCTCGGGTTCAGGATCAGGCCCAACATCCAGACCCGAAGCGGGCGGCTCCTCTGGATGTGTCTGTGCAGACGCAGGCTCCGGTAAAACGGGCGCGTCAACAGGCTGGTCCATTCCGTCATCCGAATGGATCTCATCATCCAGGATGGGTTCTTCGGGGTCTTGCGTTTCCATGTTTCTCTCTTTACGAAATTCCGAGGATCAGGTCGAAAACTTTCGATGCCAGGAAGTCAAAAACTCCTAAAAATACGGCCATGAAAACCATAACAAGCACAACGATCCAGGTCAAACGGCGGGCTTCCGGCCAGGTAGGCCAGGAAACTTTTTTCAGTTCGCCTATGGTTTCCCGGAAGAACCGTTGAATGGCGTTTGACCGCTTGCGAGTTTCTTTTTTATCGGCCACAGCTGAAATCCTCAAACTTTCTTTGACGTTTAAAACGCCGCCTCACTATCCCGCACGGGGGAGGACGGCGTTAGTTTTAGCAGGCCAGGCAGGACTTGAACCCACAACCGCTCGTTTTGGAGACGAGAGCTCTACCAATTGAGCTACTGGCCTATGTAGTCAAATAGTCGGTTGGTCTGGTGGTCATCTTGTTTGGCTACTCGACCACTCGACTATTTGACCAATAAACTACTTTGTTTCCCGGTGCGCGGTGTGCTTGCGGCAACGCGGGCAGTACTTACTCAACTCCATCCGGCCGGGATCGTTGCGGCGATTCTTCTCGGATGTGTAATTGCGTTCCTTGCAATCGGTGCAGGCGAACGTGATGGTCGGGCGGACGTCTTTCTTCTTGGAAGCCATATTCTATCTCAACGGCCCATCTTGCGGGTCGTATCTCCTTACTCGAGGATTTTGGTGAT
>DIDQ01000168.1:47549-48545 GCA_002418215.1 Anaerolineales bacterium UBA5796 | reverse complement strand
CCGTCAAAAACGGGAGAGCCATTACTTCTTACCGCCGCGATAAATTCGGATGGTGGCTTTTTCGAGCGTGACCATCCCGGCGGTGATGCTTCCTTCGACGGTGGCCAGGTAGTCGTCGAGTTTTTCCCTGGTGTCCACGATTTCGACCACCACCGGCAGGTCTTCGGACAGACGGGTGAATTTGAAGGTCTGGATCTGGCGGCTGTTGGCCCCGTAGCCCATCAAACCGCGCAGGACGGTGGCCCCGGCCAGTCCCTGCTCGCGGGCTTGCAACACCAGCCACTCGTAGAGCGGCTTGCCGTGGTATTTGTCGGCTTCGCCGATGAAAATCCGCAACAGGTAGCCTTCTTCGGGGAGAACCATGCTTACCTCCAGATCAGGTGGGCGGCACTGCGCCCCAGCCAGACCAGCAGCAGGCCAACGACGAGGTTGGCGGCCACGTTGACCAGGGCGTTCAGCGTTTGTCCGCTGCGGGCCAGGTTGAGGGTGTCGTTGCCAAAGGACGAAAAGGTGGTGAACCCGCCCAGGAGTCCGATGAAGACGAGCAGCCGCGCTTCGGGGGTGAAGACGCCCCGCGCTTCGGCCAGTTGGGCCAGGAACCCGATCACGAAACAGCCAACCAGGTTGACGGTCAGCGTGCCGTAGGGGAAGTCCAGCGATTGGCTGAGTCCCTGCGCCCAGCCGCTGACGAGATAACGCAGGACGGAACCGATAAATCCGCCGATCCCAACGATAAAGATGTTAAACACAGACGACTCCTCCAAAAGGGAATTTGGTAGGAGTCATCAGCAGTCTTGCGGTTCAAGGTGGACCCCATCACCCGGCAAAGATTGTATCACTGTTGCGCGGAACTACGGCCGCTCATTCCTCGCTCACGTTCGTCTCCGGGATGTGGACGACCTGTTCCTTGCCCAGTTCGAGCGAACGCTGGTAGGCGGCCCACACGGCGCGGGAGATGGCGGTGCGGAACCCGGCCTTTTCGAGGTAATACAACGC
>DIDQ01000168.1:46798-47526 GCA_002418215.1 Anaerolineales bacterium UBA5796 | reverse complement strand
CCTGGTTGCGCAGCGTGGCCGGGTGCCGTTCGGCGTTCTCGTAATATGAAACCGAGCCTTGAATCGTCTGCACCACCAACTGCTCGGCGATGCGGCGCGGGAAGCCCATGTGGACCCCGGCATCTATCAGCGCCTCCATGAACATGAAGACGTAGGCCGGGCCGGTCCCCGATAAAGCGGTTGCCATGTCGAGGTAATGTTCGTCCTCGACGAAGACGTCCCGCCCGAGGGCCGACAGGATGGCCTGGGCCGTCTCCTTCTGCCCGGCGCTGACCGCCTCCGAAGCGCACCAGACGGTGATCCCCTCGCCGATCTGGGCCGGGGTGTTGGGCATCGAGCGGACGACTGCTTTGTGCTTGAGTCCCGTGCCGATCTTCTTCAGGCTGGCCCCGGCGATGATCGAGAGCACCAGCGCCTCGGGGCGGACGCCTTTGATCTCCTTCATCACCGCGCTCAACCGCTGCGGCTTGACCGACAGGATGACCACCTCGGCTTCGGCGGCGGCTGTGGCGTTATCGGAATAAGGGATGATGCCGTATTTTTGTTTGAGTTGTTCGCCGCGTTCCGCCCGCGGGCCGGAGGCGAGAAGCTGTCCCGGCTCGGCCAGGCGCTGGCGCAAAAGCCCGGCGATCATGGCTTCTGCCATCACGCCGGGGCCGATGAATGCGATGGTTTTGTCGAGCATAAGGCCTCCAATAAAAAGTCTTGTAGTAGCGACTTCAGTCGCT
>DIDQ01000168.1:45932-46764 GCA_002418215.1 Anaerolineales bacterium UBA5796 | reverse complement strand
GCGACTGAAGTCGCTACTACGCCTTGCCTCACCCGCTGAAATACCCCAGCGCCAGGCGCAGGCGTTCCTCTACGTCGTCCGGGGCGTCTTTGGGCAGGGATTGGATGGCCGTCTGGGCCTCGACGACGGAGTAACCCAGGGCGGTCAGGGCGGCCAGCACTTCGCTGTCCGCGTCTGACATGGCGGCGATGGTCTGGAACGTGTCGGCGGGTTTGAGCCGGTCGTGCAGGTAGAGGGCCATCTTCTGGGCCGTCCGCTTGCCCACGCCGGGGACGCGGCTCAAGAGTTCCGGCTCGTCGCCGAAAACGGCCCGTTGGACGGTATCCAGGTTGAGGGTCGAAAGCACCGAGAGGGCTACTTTCGGGCCGACCCCGTCCACGCCGAGCAGGAGGGCGAACAGGTTGCGGTCGGGCTGGGACTCGAAGCCGTAAAGCGACAGTTCGGTCTCGCGCACCACGAGGTGGGTGTAGAACAGGTGCGTCTCACCGACGTTGAGCCGCTGGCGCAGCGGGGCCGGGACGGAGACGCGCATCCCCACCCCGCCGACCTCGACGATCACGGCATGGTCTTCGATCTGGGTAATCTCACCGCGCAGGGTTGCGATCATAAAAATTCTTTCCAGGTGTCATTGCGAGGAGTGATTTTGCGACGAAGCAATCTTATCGCATAATGGATGATATGTCATTGCGAGACCGGCGTTTTTGGCCGGTCGAAGCAATCTCCTCACTAATAGGGGGATTGCTTCGCAAAAGCGCTCGCAATGACAAGCCTAATACCGGTTCGTGTGCAGGTGGGTGATGGCGACCGCCAGGGCGTCGGCGGCGTCGTCGGG
>DIDQ01000168.1:45536-45866 GCA_002418215.1 Anaerolineales bacterium UBA5796 | reverse complement strand
ACCATCTCCTGCACCTGGCGTTTCTGGGCCGAGCCGTACCCGGCCACGGCCTGTTTGATCTCGTTGGGGGTGTACTCGCCGACCTCCAGCCCGGCCTGGGCCATGGACAGCAGCACCACCCCCCGCGCCTGCCCAACGGCGATGGCCGTGCTGACGTTGCGCTGGAAGAACAGCTTCTCCACGGCGCAGGTATCCGGACGGTGTTCGGCGAGCAGTTGGCGCATCTCGTCGTACAGGCAAACCAGCCGCTCGTGGACGGGGAGTCCGGTTGGGGTGGCGATGACGCCGAATTTAACGGCCTCCAGGCTCGTGTCCGGGTGGAGGCGGACG
>DIDQ01000168.1:44960-45432 GCA_002418215.1 Anaerolineales bacterium UBA5796 | reverse complement strand
CTCAGACCTGCCCCTACCAATGACCGGTTTATTCGGCCTCGAGGGCGGCCATCGCCTCGTCCGAGATGCTCAGGTTGTGGTACACGCTTTGCACATCGTCGAAATCTTCGAGGGCCTCGATGACCTTCATCACCTGGAGGGTCTCGTCCACGCCGAGTTCCATCTCCTGTTTGGCGACCAGGCGCAGCTCGGCGTCTTCGGGCGAGACTTTAGCCTGGTGCAGCCGGTCGGCGATGTCCTTGAAGGAATCGACCGGGCCGGTGATCTCGATGTAGCCGTCGTCTTCGTTCACGTCGTCGGCCCCGGCTTCGATAGCCAGTTCGAAGGCTGTGTCGTAACTCAGGGCGCTGGAGGGGAACGAGAAGTAGGCCACCCGGTCGAACTGCCAGCCGACCGAGCCGACTTCGCCCATGCTGCCGCCGTATTTGCTCAGGATGTGGCGCACTTCCGAGACGGTGCGGTTGCGGTTGTC